>DATAKA010000138.1:0-73549 GCA_036261855.1 Phycisphaerales bacterium
TATCGATGGCGTCGTTCGATCATACTGTCCGCGCACTGACGGTCTTGCCTAATGGTGACCTTGTTGCTGCGGGTCAGTTTGTCACAGTTGACGGAAGAGTTGCGCCGCACATTGCCCGCTTTCGTACGCCTGTTGGCTGCACACCCGCCTGCGACCCCATCGACTTCAACGCCGACACCCTCTTCCCCGACACCACTGACATCACCGACTTCCTCACCGTCTTCTCCGGCGGCGTCTGCTCCGACCAACTCCCCACCGACCCCCCCTGCAACACCGACATCGACTTCAACAACGACGGCCTCTTCCCCGACACCGACGACATAACCGTTTTCCTCCGAGTGTTCTCTGGCGGTCAGTGTGGGTAGTGTTCACGTGAGTCTTGCGGTGTTCGGTGCAATCTTGCGGCGACCCAGGTGCGGACACGGGTGAGGGTGCGCACCCAGTGTGGGAGTGCGTGAAGCCCCGCGCCCGTGACCAGCCCGGCGAAGGAGTATTCGACCGGGCCAAGGGCACACTCCTGCCACGCGGCGAACTCGGGCCCACTCTCCCGCACCGTCATCGAGATCTCTCGCCGATGTCGTGGGCGCGGTTGGCCGCCAAGCTCTTGTGCGGCAGCCTGCGTGGGGCCAGCATCAGCAGACCCACGCGGGCCGCCGCGGCGTGCAGCGGGTTGGTGTCGTCGCCACCAACATCCGCTAGTCGTCGCGTTCCGTGCGTTCCTCTTGGAGTAAGCACCAGATGCGCATGGACGTGGCACGGACACGTCACGACCCAGCACGCGCCGAACGTGCATAAGTGTCCTCTGGGACGGGAGTTGGTGGGTTGGTGTGTGCGTGCTGGAGCACGGGGCTCTGAGGGGTTGTGGATCCTTTGCACGCGGCAGGTGTCTTGGGGTAGCATGCCGCGATGGACCCGTTCAAGATTCAGCGTTCGCTTGCCAAGCAGTTGCTTACTTCGAAGCCGGGGATGGCCGCGGGCATGAAGGTGGTGCTGGGTGCGCTGGAGCGTGGGTGTCCGAAAGCGGACGTGGCGGCGTGCCGCGGTGTTCCGTGGGAGCGGGCGCTTCAGCGTTGGGTGGCGTGGATGGACGGGCTGGTGCGAAAGTCGCCGCCGCCCGCGCTGGGGCTTTTGTGGTTTGAGACGCCGTCGGAGTTGAACCCGGCGGTGACTTCGGTCTCGGGGTGGACGGAGCTGGGGCCGGCGTCGGATTCGTACGGGATCGAAGAAGAGCGGGTGTGGCCCATCGACAAGAAGGGGTTCACGCTGCCGCAGGGGCTGCACCTGGTGCCGGAGATCGAGTTGGCGTGGAAGCGGATGGGCCTGCGCGAGGACACGGATGGGGCAGCGCCCGACGATCAGCTTCTTGCCGCCGTGTACGCGGTGGCGTCCTCGTGCACATTGCTGCTGGTGATCAATGGGTTGCCTCGGACGCGGCTGGCGGCGGGGATCGGCGCGGGTTCCGCGATTGGTGTGACGATGGGGTGGGCATCGGGGGACTTTGAGGCGGTGGGGGGCTTCGGTGGGGGCAGGTGGTCTGCGATGCCCAAGGGTCGGAAGACTCCGCCGGTCAAACGCGCAGGGCCGCCCGATGATCTGGAGTTCTATGAGCCGCGGAAGTACCTGGCGCGCGGCGGTGACGCACGGTGGCGTGATTCCAAGACCGGCGAGACGATGCTGCACAACTTGAGTTACACGGCCACAGTGCTTGATGCGAAGGCGCTGATCGAGGCTGGCGCGGACGTCAACGCGCGCACAAAGAGCGGTGAAACAGTGCTGCACAAGGTTGGTGCGGCCGACATGCCCCTCTTCCGTTACCTGCTCAGCGCTGGCGCCGATCCGAATGCAGCCTCAAAGGATGGACAGTCTGTGTGGGATCGCCTGCTCCAGGACGGCCGGCACACGGTGAAGCACCTTCAGTGCATGTTCGATGCGGGTGCGAAAGAGCCGCGTTCCAATCCGCTCATGCGGATCGCGGATTCCGGGTTTCCCAAGGGGAGCACGACGTCTCAGGAACGTGCGCAGGCGGCGTTCTGGATCAAGAGGGGGTGGCCACTGAATGGCTCGCCCTCGCCGCTGTGGTGCGCGCTCCGTGGGCACGCCGCGAACGTCGCGTGGATGCTGAAACAGCAGCGGGAACACAAGGACGCGTACGGCAGCGACGAGTCCAAGTACGACACCACCGCGATAATGCTGCTGGACCTGGGCGCGAACCCCAACGAGCGCCTCAAGAAGTCGAGCCACGGCCTGATCCCTGACAACGCCACGCCGCTCATGGTCCGGCGGTACGACGATGACCGCCTGGTTCGGGCGCTGCTGAAGCATGGAGCGGACCCGCACGCGCGGTGCGCCAAGGGGAAGACGGCGCTCGACTACGCGCAGCAGGCCGCGCGAACGCCTGAGAAGCCCGGGTGTACCGCGGCGGCGAAGGTGGCGGCGGTGCTGGAGCGGGCGATGAGAACCCCGCCACGGCGGGCCCGGAAACGTCGTTAACAACCGACAGAAAGTGGCTCGAAAGGCACAGTTTTTCATCAAAGATTGAAAGTTCTGGAAGTATCGCCTATCATCTTCCGACGGAGGTGGTATGGCTCCTGCACTCCCTGTTCGCCACGACGCGCCGCTCCACGCCGTTACCGGCGCACTTGGGTACACCGGCAGATCGCTGACGGAGCAGTTGCTCGCAGGCGGTCGGCAAGTGCGGGCGCTGACGAACTCGCCGAACAGGCCCAGTCCCTTTGGTGGCAGCATTGAAGTGCGCCCTTTGGCATTCCACGATGTGGGGGCGCTCGAGGCCTTGCTGGAGGGTGTGGATGTGCTCCACAACACCTACTGGGTCCGCTTCAACCACCGGTTGTTCAACTTCGAGGAGGCGGTGCATAACTCGCAGGTGCTCTTCCGCGCGGCCGAGCGGGCGGGAGTCCGGCGCATCGTGCACGTGAGCATCCTTCACAGCCGTGAGGCGGACGACCTGGGCTACTACTGGGGCAAGCACATGGTGGAGGACGCGTTGCGCGAATGCGGTGTGCCGCACGCGATTCTCCGGCCTGGCGTGCTCTTTGGCAGGCATGACATCCTGATCAACAACATCGCGTGGACCCTGCGCCACCTGCCGGTCTTTGGCGTGTTCGGAGATGGCGCGTACCGCCTCCGCCCGTTCCATGTCGACGACATGGCGCGGCTCATGATCGATCATGCCGGGCGCGAGGGCTGCACGGAGGCCGACGCGGTGGGACCGGAGACGTTCACCTTCCGTGAGTTGGCCCACACGCTCTGCCGCATTCTGGGCATTCGCCGTGTGGTGGTGGGCATGCCGCCATCTCTTGCCCTCACCATTGCCACGTGCCTCAATCCGTTCGTGGGTGACACGGTCATTACACGGCAGGAGGTGCAGGGGCTCATGCGCAATCTCCTTGACTCACCCGCGCCGTCACCCGTGCTCCATCCGATTTGCCTCACCGAGTGGGCCGCGCAGCACGCGGACCAGCTCGGGCGGAGGTACCACAGTGAGGTTGCACGGCGCACCAACCGCGAGGCCGCCTATGAACAGCTCCGTTGACACCGGCACGGTCCATTCATCTCCACCCGCTCGGGTCGTCATTGCTGGCGGCAGCGGGTTCCTTGGGACTTCGCTTGCGGCGTACTTCGTGTCACGGGGTTCGCGGGTGGTTGTGCTCACGCGGACACCGCGCGGAGCGTCGCCATTGTGGCACGAGGCCCGTTGGGATGCTCGCACGGTTGGTGAGTGGGCGGCTCACCTTGAGGGGGCGGATGTTCTGATCAATCTCGCGGGCCGCAGCGTCAACTGTGTCAAGACTCCGGACCACTGTGACGAGATTCTGCGTTCGCGGGTGGAGAGCACACGCGTGCTGGGGCTCGCCTGTCGCGGGGTGGCGTGCCCGCCGCCGGTGTGGGTGCAGATGTCCACGGCGCACATCTACGGTGATCCGCCGGACGCGGTCTGTGATGAGGGCTCGGCGTTGGGGGTGGGGCTTGCTCCGACGGTCGGGCGGGCGTGGGAGAAGGCATTTGATGCGGCGAGGCTTCCCGACCAGCGTGGGGTTGTTCTGCGCACGAGCTTTGTGATTGGTCGGTCCAACGCGGGCGGCGCGGGCGCATTAGGCACGCTCGCACGGCTTGCGCGGTGCGGCCTCGGCGGTCGGGTGGGCACGGGGAAGCAGGGCTTCTCGTGGATCCACGAACGGGACCTCAACCGTGTCATCGATCAGGCCGTGAGGGGTGGCGGGTTTCGAGGTGTGTATGTGGCTTCGTCACCCGGTACGGTTTCTCAAGAGGAGTTCATGCGGGTGCTCCGGCGCTCCGCGGGCGGCCTGGGGAGCTTCGGGGTGGGGCTGCCGGCGCCGGCGCTGTTCGTTCGTGCGGGGGCTGCGCTTGTTCTACGGACTGACCCGGAGCTTGCGTTGTATGGCCGGTTTGTCCGCCCGACGCGCCTGATCGAAGCGGGCTTTCGGTTTGACTTCCCCTCGATTGACCGTGCTCTTGCGGACTTATTCTCGGGCGCGGGCGGGAGTGAGCGGGCATCCACGGCCTGAAGCACGTGGGTTGGCGGTCATGTGCGGCGTCAAAGTACGGGGTTTGTTGGAATCGGCTGGCGCAGCGGCGATGTTGAGGGTTGATATTGACCTTGTACCGTCCCGGCGTCGTCGGGTATGCTGATTGTCCCGGCATTCCGCCGCACCCCGAGAGGAGTTTGTTCCATGCTCTCCCCGCGCACATCGCTTCCTGTGTTTGTTCTGGCCGCGGCGGCGTTTGTGCCGCTTGCTCATGCGCAGTGGACGGTGACGAACCTGCACCCGACGACGGGGACGCGGTCGCGGGCGCAGGGGTGTGGCGAGGCGTGGCAGGGTGGGTACGCCTTCACGGGCGGTGTTGATCAAGCGACGGTGTGGGCGGGGACGAGTACGTCGGCGGTGGATGTGCACCCGGCGGGCGCGGCGTACTCGCGGATCTATGACGTGGCGGGTGTAGGCGCGGGCAGGGACGCGGTGGGCGTCGGGCGGTTTGGCCTGGATCACGCCGCGCACTGGTCGGGCGCATCGCACACGTTTGTGGACCTCCACCCGGCCGGCGGGTTCTCGTCCGTGGGCTACGGCACCGATGGCGAGCAGCAGGTGGGGATTGTGTACATCGGGACGCCGCCGGCGGGGTTGTATCACGCGAGCCTGTGGACGGGCACGGCGGAGTCGTGGGTGAGTCTGCACCCGGGGCTGGTCGCGTCGTTCGCGTATGGCGTGCACGGGGGCGTGCAGAACGGCCAGCAGGTGGGGTACACGGACATGGGCGGCTTTGTGCAGAACGCGGCGCTGTGGACGGGCACCGCGGCGTCGTGGGTGAATCTGCACCCGGCCGCGGCGACGTACTCGATTGCGTTCGCGGTGCACGTGGGCCCGCAGGGTGGGCAGCAGGGCGGCATCGCGGGCGTGGACAATGTCGATCACGCGAGCTTGTGGAGCGGCACGCCGGAGTCTTGGGTGGACCTGCACCCGGTGGGGGCGGGGGCGGTCGATTCGGAAGTGAGCGGCATGGGCCCGGGCGTGCAGGTGGGCAGCGCGATGATCGGGAGTTTCCGGCACGCGGGCTACTGGACGGGCACGGCGTCGAGCTGGGTGGACCTGACGGCGGTGCTGTTGGGCTCGTGGGGCGACACGGAGGCCGAGAGCGTGTGGGTGAGCGGCGGGCAGATGTTCATCAGCGGGTGGGGGCGGAACCTGACAACCAGCCGCGATGAGGCGCTCTTGTGGAGCGGTCCGGCGCCGGGCCCCACGTGCGACGGGATCGACTTCAACGGGGATGGGCTGTTCCCGGACACGCAGGACATCGCGGACTTCCTGCTGGTCTTTGGTGGCGGGGCGTGCCCGACGGGGACCTGCGGGGACATCGACTTCAACAACGATGGGTTGTTCCCCGATACGGACGACATCGGGGCGTTGATCCGGGTGTTTGGTGGTGGGGAGTGTCAGTAGCGAGTGGCGGCGGGACGTACCCTGAGATCGCCTCTCCCGCGCCTCCGGTCGCGGCAGGCTGTACACCACGCTCCACGGGAGGATTCATGAACACCGACTCCGCCGCAGTTCGTCTGCGACCATGGCCACGCCGATCGCTCGCGCTGATCGGCGTCGTGTTCGTCGTCGCCCTCCTTGCTCGCACAGCCGCCGCGCAGCCCATTCTCGTCGACTTTGAGTTGCTGCCGGGCATGGGGAACACGCCGGGTGCGTCCATCCCTGCCGCGTCCCGGCTGGGCGATCAGTACCTCGCCACGCACGGAGTCCGTTTCTCTTCCGGGTCCGCTTTTGTCGGCGTGGTCATCCACGGCGCGGGCACGCCCAGCGGCACGCGCATCATCGGTGGCTCCACCGCCGCGGGACAGCTCACCTACAACCAGCAGTTTCCGATCACGGCGCGCTTTCTTGATGCCACGGGCGCCGAGCCGAGGATCGTCTCCACCGTTTCGGTGCGGGGTGACCTCCAGCCAATCCCGGGCACCAAGACGCTTGAGGCGTTCGACCTCGGGGGCGCGATGATCGGCTCGCAGACACTCCAGGACAGCAACACCGCACCACTCAGCATTACCACGCCCGGCATCCACTCCGTCCGCTTCTTCTCCAGTTCGGCCACGATCGGCTTCGACGACCTCCGCTTTGACACGCCCGTCGCCCCCGTCACCTGCGACACGATCGACTTCAATGGCGACACCCTCTTCCCCGACACGCAGGACATCGCGGACTTCCTGACCGTGTTCGCGGGTGGCGCGTGCCCGACGGGGGTGTGCGGGGATATTGACTTCAACAACGATGGGCTGTTCCCGGACACAGACGACATTGCGGCGTTGATCCGGGTATTTGGGGGAGGGGCGTGCCTGTAGGGCGGGTCTGCCGCGAAGCCGACCTGGAGCAACCCGAACAATGGGTGGAGGGAACCGCACGACACGGAGGGGGATTCGCGTGCGCGGTTGGCGATGGGTTGTCGCTTCTAGGGGCTGCCAGTCTGCTGTCCCTTGGAGCATTCCCATGCGATTTACCCCGTGGCCCACCGTCCGTGGCCTCGTCTCCACCGTGTTTGCCCTTGTTTCTGCCGTGTCGCCGGCGGGGGCTCAGTGTGCCGACTGGAGGGCTCGCGGCATCGAGATGCAGCTCACGGGCGGGGTGTACGACTCGAAGGAGTGGGACCCCGATGGCGCCGGCCCGCTGCAGAGTGTGCTGGTGGTGGGCGGCGGGTTTGACCGGGTGGGCGGGCCCGCGGGCATCGTGGCGAACAACGTGGCGACATGGAACGGCACGCAGTGGCAGGCGCTCGCGGGTGGGTTGACCTACAGCGATGGTTCCTCAGCGTCCGTCAGCGCCGTGGAGGTGTGGAACGGTCAGTTGTACGTTGCAGGCGGCTTTGACCGGGCGGGCGGGGTGGCCGTGACCGGCATCGCGCGGTGGACCGGCACGGGCTGGCAGGCCGTGGGTGGCGCGTTCGGTGTGACAGACCCGCAGAGCCGCCCGTACATCCGCGACATGCACGTGTACAACGGCGAGCTCTTCGTGTGCGGGCGGTTTGAGTCCATCGGCGGCGTGCCCATGTACGGCGTGGCGCGGTGGAACGGCACGGCGTGGCAGACGCTCGCCCTGGGCAATGTGGCGGGTGATGCAACGTTCACGTACTGCCTTGGGGACCACAACGGCAGCCTGTACATCGGCGGTGGGTTCAGCAGTTTCTCCGGTGTGACGGCCCACAACATCGTCCGGTGGACCGGGTCGATCTTCGTGCCCGTCGGCTCCGGGCCGCCGACCCGGGGCGGCGAGACGACGTGGGTGTGGGACATCAAGTCGTACCAGGGGGAACTGGTGGTGGCGGGGCTGTTCTCGTCTCCGGGCGGCCTGGAGTGCAGCAACGTCGCGGCGTGGAACGGCTCGGCGTGGCGGTTCCTCGGGTGCGGCGTGTGGAGCGACGACTACTTTGACCGGCGAGCGTCGGTCCTGCATGTGCACAACAACGACCTGTACGTGGGCGGTCACTTTGCGCTTGCCGGTGGCACGCCTGCGTGGTGTGTGGCGCGGTGGAACGGCACGGCGTGGAGCAGTGTTGGCGAGGGGCTCAATGGTGTGCCCGCGGTGGGGTGGTTTCCCGCGGACGTTGATACGTTCGCGACGTACCAGGGGAGTCTGTACGCCGGCGGGTGGATCCTTAACAGCGGTACTCAGCGTTTGGACAGCATCGCGCGCTTTGACGGCGCGCAATGGCAAGATGTGGGCGATGGGGTCGTGCACGACCAGCAGGGCGGGGTGTTCGCGATCGGCGCGTGGAACGGGCGGGTGGTCGCGGGCGGCAACTTCTATGTGTACGACCCCGAGCAGTACGGGGTGTACGGCCTGTACTCGTTCACCGGCTCGCGCATGACGGCGGACCTGGGCGGCGCGGTCGCCGGCGCGTTCGAGTCCCGCATTGTCCGTTCGATCGTGTCGTACCCGCGCAACCCGCCCATCTCTTCGGACATCTACGTGGCCGGCGACTTCACCACCATCGGCCGCCAGTCCGGCGGTTCGGGGTCTGACCCTGGCGTGCCCGCCAACCGCATCGCCACGCGGAACAGTCTCACGGGCATCGACTGGAGCCCGATGGGCGACGGCTTCAACAACTCGGTCACGTCGGTCACTCGGTTCAACGGCAGCATCCACGCGGCGGGCGTGTTCACCGCATCCGGGCCTACCACCGTCAACCGCATCGCGAAGTGGACGGGTTCGGCGTGGACGCCGCTGTCCACGTTCCCCAACGCGAGCCCAGACAACTGCAACGGCACCATCCACGCCATGAAGGCGTACACCAGCGGCATTTCCGGGCTGCGGCTCGCCGTGGGCGGGGAGTTTACCACGATCGGCGGTCTTTCCGCCAACCGGGTCGCGGTGTACAACGCGAGTTCCATCAGCGTGAACTCGTCATGGTCCGCGCTGGGGCAGGGATTCAACGGCACGGTTGTCGCGTTGGAGCACTTCGGTGGATCGCTCTACGCGGGCGGCGACTTTACTGCCTCCGGACCGACGACCCTTTCCCGCATCGCACGCTGGAATGGTTCAGCGTGGGTCGATGTCGGTGGCGGCATCAACGGCAGCGTGTACTGCATGATTGTCTCCAACGGCACGCTGGTGGTGGGGGGCTCGTTCACGGCTGCGGGTGGTGTGCCCTGCAACAACCTCGCCCGCTGGAAC
Organism: Phycisphaerales bacterium; assembly: GCA_036261855.1. Taxonomy (GTDB): domain Bacteria; phylum Planctomycetota; class Phycisphaerae; order Phycisphaerales; family UBA1924; genus BJHL01. The sequence continues at coordinate 9,204 of DATAKA010000138.1, forward strand.
GGCACCGCGTGGTCGCCCATTGGCGGTGGAACGGACGGGCTGGTCCGCTGCCTCGCGGTGTACCAGAACGAACTCCACGTGGGCGGGGAGTTCACGACCGTCCGCGGCGGCGTGATTGAGTCCGCCCAGTGGGCTCGTTTCAGCGAGACCGGCGTGCCGTGGATCGCCCGGCACCCCTTCGGCGAGACGGCCGACTGCGGCACCGCTGCACAGATTACCTTCGAGCCCGCCGCGGGATATGGCGGTCTGGTCTATCAATGGTACAAGGACAACGTGCCCGTTGGGCTGGGGCCCACGGGCAACGGCTCGACCATCACCGGGGCGGGCACGACGCTCACGATCGCGAACATGACGCCCGCGGACCGCGGCTCCTACTGGTGCGTGCTCTCTAACGGTTGTGGGTCGGTGACCACGTCCCATGCAACGCTCACCCCGGGCAACGGCTGCCCCTTCCAGTGCGACCAGATCGACTTCAACCGTGACACGCTCTTCCCGGATACCTCCGACATCACCGACTTCCTTACTGTGTTTGCGGGCGGTGTGTGCGCCGGCCAGCAGCCGACCGATCAGCCGTGCAACGCCGATATCGACTTCAACAACGACGGCCTCTTCCCGGACACCGACGACATCGGGGCCATGATCCGTGTCTTCAGCGGCGGGCCGTGTGTGTAATGTTCGTAAAGGTCTGTCATTACTTGATATAGAGTGAGCCCCGCGGTGCTTCTGGCGCCGCGGGGCTTTCATTTGGGCATGAACTCGGGTAGTCTGTTCTGCGTGAAACCGGGGACTCTCACCGCCATGTCCGCAGCTCTCGCCTTGCCCGTGCTGGCGTGCGCCGCCGGGTTGCCGCGGGTGCTGTGCTCCAACATCGCAGGCTCACCGACCTCCGTTGTTCCAGGCCCAGCCGGGTGGACGTACCGCCCGGGGAACGACTTGTACACGTCGATGCCGCGGGTCGCCGTAAGCCCGGACGGACAGCAATGGGCGCTCGTGACGTGGGTCAAGAGCGGCGGCACGGAGCGCGTCGCCGTCGTGCACGGCTCGGGCCTTGCGACGGGTGGCAGCAACTTGGTTGCTCGAGTGGGTGGTGCATCGCACGTTGCGGGGCGCAGCTTTGACATGCTCGACGCCAACGTGGCGATCAACAACGCGGGGCAGGTGCTCATCTCCGGCAGCATCTCTGGCGCAACCGCGGACGACCAGTTTGTGGCACGGTGGCAGTCCGGTGCGTTCACCGAGGTTGCCCGCGAGGGCCAGCAGGTGCCCGGCATGCCGCCGGGCACCCTCTACTGGCTTGTGGTGGATTGCCCCAGTATCACCAGCACCGGCGCCGCGGCGATCCGCACGCTGCTGAGCGGCAACGCCACCGGGCAGGCATGGATCCTCACGTCATCGCCCACGAACGGCACGGTGCTGGCCCGGACGGGGACGACGGTGCCCGCCCTGCAGCTCGCGTCGGTGCCGCAGGCGATCAGCAGCTTTGTGTTTGATCAATGCCTGTACTCCGACACGGGCGACGTGACGTTCTATCGCGCAACCCTGAGCGGCCCCATCCTGACCGACCAGGTCGCGGTGCTGAACGGTACTGTCGTGGCGCAGGAACGGTTCGTGGTGCCCGCGTCCGGCATGTCGAGCCATGTCGCGGTGCTGTCCCCGCAGGACCGCGGGCTGGTGCTCTCGCCGTCGGGCAATCACTTTGTGCTGCTGGGGGGAAACGCGAACGAGCGGGACTGGGCGAGCCTCGACAACACCGTGTTTGTCCAGACCTTTGACCCCATCGTGCCCGGCTCCACGGAGGTGTTCGACGACACCTCACCCTCGGACTGCTTCATCGCGGCGTCCGTCACCGATTCCGGCAAAGTTGCGCTCGCCGCGAGGTCGAGCTCGGGCGATGAGGTGATCGTGCTGATGAACGACCGTGTCATCCTCCGCGAGGGGGACCCGGTGGACCTGAACGGCAACGGCATCGCGGACGACGATCTCTTTGTCAACCGCATCGGCGAGGGCGGACTCACCTACACCGCGGACAACCGTCTGTTCGCCACCGTGTCGGTCGTCAACGGCGCGGACTTCAGCGTGGGCGTCGTTCTGCTCACGCTCGATGCCTCGCAGTGCAACGACATCGACTTCAACAACGACGCCATCTTCCCGGACATCCAGGACATCGCGGACTTCATCGCCGTCTTCGGCGGGGGGTCCTGCCCCACGGGCGGCTGCGACGGCATCGACTTCAACCGCGACGACCTCTTCCCGGATACCGAGGACATCGCGGCGTTCCTCACGGTCTTTGGCGGCGGGGACTGCCCCTGAGCCGCCCGCTGTGGTGGGGATTACGGCACACTTAAGCCCAGACAGAAGTGGTTCCTGGGGTGGGAAGTCAGTGGGTTGGAACCGGGCCCGCCGCCGCCCGATTCCCGCTGCCGCCGCGTACGATCCGCCCCCTATGCCCCACATCATCACCGAACCCTGCATCGGCACCAAGGACACGTCCTGCGTCAACGTCTGCCCCGTGGACTGCATCCACCCGACGAAGAACGAGCCGGACTTCGCCACCGCCACGCAGCTCTACATCGACCCCGACACCTGCATCGACTGCGCCCTGTGCGTGGACGAGTGCCCTGTCAAGGCCATCTTCCAGCAGGAGGACGTGCCCAGCGAGTGGAACAAGTACATCCAGATCAACCTCGACTACTTCAAGGCCAAAGGCTGACGGCTCCAGATCATGCTTCGGCGCGGCAGGCTCTCCGCACGCGGCCGTACCCGATCAGGAACACGACGATCGGCAGCATGCACACAACTGCACCGGCACCGATCCGTGCGAGGATGGTGGCTTCGCGTGTCCACGTTCGGGGCATGGGCACCAGCGGCAAGCAACCGATCGCCGCGACGCAGGCCACGGACGCGATGAGGACGGCGATACACAACCGCAATACTGCGCGTCGGACCACCGGCGTGTGGCTCGCCCACGGGCCCGCCTGTACCCGGGCGAGTTCCGCGGGGTCGTCGATGCGGTCGCCAGGGACGTAGGCACGTCCACACTCCGGGCACGCGCCATCGGTGCCCTCCAGCGGATACCCGCACGCGCGGCACAGGCCCGACCGCTCTTGCAGCACCCGAGGTCCATGCTTGCGGTGCAGCCGAAACAGAACGAACCAATACGTGGCGACAGGCAGGAGGGTGATACCGAACCCGGCCCACGACGGGTACCACCCCGGCGCACCGCTCGACACCAGCACGATGTGACCCACCGTGAGCAGAACGCCACCGCCGACCGCCAGCGCGGTCGCACGGAGCAAGCATCTTTCCCCGAAACGCATCATCGCCCGTGATTCCTTGGGTTCATGAGCGTCTTTGCAGCATACTCCGAGGAAGGACGATTGGGAAATGGCCTACGCTCTTGGGTGTCTTGGAGAAGGGAGTTTTCCATGCGAACGTTCCACGTTGTGGCGGCGGCTTCCTGCTTCGGTCTGCTCGCGGGGGCGTCCCACGCTCAGTCCTGGGCGGTTACCGGCAATCTCGGCCTGAACGGCAACACCAACTTCATCGGCACCACCGACGCGGTGCCGCTGGTCTTCCGCAGCAATAACCAGAAGGTGATGAGCCTGTTCAACCAGCTCACCACGGTCAACACCGACCAGTTTGACGGGTCCAACCTCCTCGCGGGCTGGAACGCCAACACCATCGCCCCCGGCGCCACCGCCAGCACGGTCTTTGGCGGGGTGACGCTCAACTCCACCGCCTTCGGCAACCACGCCTTCGACATCGGCAGCACCATCTCCGGCGGCGTGGACAACGTCGCGGGCACCGATGACGGCTTCCTCTTCGGCCAGCCCTACGCCACGGTCGTCGGCGGCGTGGGCAACACCGCCGCGGGCGACAGCAGCAGCGTCCTGGGCGGCATCAACAACCAGGCGACCGGCGCCGCCGCCACGGTCGCGGGCGGAGAGAACAACATCGCCGGCGGCGACTGGTCCTTTGCCGCGGGCACCAACGCCGTGGTCCGCACCGCCGCGACGGTGGGGGACAGCAACGGCGATCAGGGTACATTTATCTGGTCCGACGCGTCGAGTGCGTCGGCGTTCACCAGCACCAACGGCAATCAGTTTCTTGTGCGGGCCGCCAACGGCATGGGCGTGGGCACCAACAACCCGCGGAGCCAGCTCGAGGTGTCGGCCGCGGGCACGTTCCAGCGGACGCACTTTACCATCAACGAGACGACCGGCTCGTTCTCCCGCCTCGCATTCACCAACTCCACCTCCAACAAGTTCTGGCACTTTTCTGCCAAGTGCGACGGAGCGACCCCGGCCGACGACCAGCTCAACTACTACTACCAGGACGGCAATGGACTGGGCCGCAACCCGCTGCAGATCCGCGGCGACGGCCGCATCGCCATCGGCGGGCCGCCCCCGGGCACGGGCGTCACGCTCGACGTCTTCGGCACGGCCCGGTGCACCGCGCTCATCCAGACCAGCAGCCAGCGCTACAAAACAGGCGTTGAATCTGTCGGCGGCGTGCTGGATCGGTTCCTCCGGCTACGGCCTGTCACGTTCACGTGGGATTCATCCCACGGCGGCACCAAGGACCTGGGCTTGATTGCTGAGGAGGTCGCCGCCGTGTTTCCCGAGGCCGTTGCAACTATTGATGGTCAGGTAGAAGGCATTAACTACAGCCGCGTGACCGCCCTCGCCATCCAGGCGGTGAAGGAGCAGCAGTCCGAGGTGGAGGCACTCAAGGCGGAGAACACGGACCTCAAGGCCCGCCTTGAGCGCATCGAGAAGTTGCTCTCGGATCGCCGATAGAACCGCCGACTTTCGCGCCCCCTCCCGCCGCACGCGGGACGCGGGCGCTTATGAAGAACCTCATCACCTCGCGTTGCTTCCCCGCCGCCATCCTTGCCCTGTGCGCAGGTCACGCACTCGCCGGGGGCAACCCGTGGTTGGACAACGGCAATACCGCCGCGTCCAACAATATCCTGGGCTCACTCAACAACGTCCCGCTCAACCTGACCGCCAACGCCGAGACCGTCCTGAAGCTCGAGTACACCGACTCAGTCTTCACCGGCCCGCCCGATGTCACGTACTCCACCGGCTCCATCGTCGGCGGGTATTGGGGCAACGTGGCCAACGCCGGCGGCTGCCTGGTCTTCGGCGGGCATGAGTTTGTCGTCTTCGGTAACCCCACCGTCACCGCCCGCCCCAACCTCGCCCAGGACTTCGGCGGGACGATCATGGGCGGTGCGGACAACGCCACGGGCGATGCGAACGACACCGACCAGTTCGGCCAGCCCTTCGCCACCGTCGGCGGCGGCTTCTCCAACGAGGCCCGCGGCGCGTACTCCACCGTCATCGGCGGACTGGCCAACGAGGCCAAGGGCTACGCCGCGACCAACATCGGCGGCTCGCAGAACGCCGCGGGCGGCAACTTCTCCATGGCCGGCGGCTACAACGCGGTCGTGCGCAACGCCGACACCGTGGGCGACTCCGACGGCGACCAGGGCTGCTTCGTCTGGTCGGACTATTCGAGCACCGTCACACCCTTCGCGACCACCGGCCCCAACCAATTCCTCATCCGCGCCACGGGCGGCGTGGGCATCGGCACCAACAGCCCCGACGGCCAGTTGGAGGTGGCCGCCGCGGGCACGTTCCAGCGCCCGCACTTCACGATCAACGAAACCACCGGCAACTTCTCCCGCCTGGCCTTCACCAACGCCACCACCAACAAGTTCTGGCACTTCTCCGCCAAGTGCAACGGTGCCACCCCGGCCGACGATCAGCTCAACTACTACTACCAGGACAGCAACGGCCAGGGCCGCAACCCGCTGCAGATCCGCGGCGACGGCCGCATCGGCATCGGCGGCCCCGCCCCGGGCACCGGCATCACCCTCGACGTCTTCGGCACGGCCCGCTGCACCACGCTCATCCAGACCAGCAGCCAGCGCTACAAGACCGATGTCGAGAGCCTCCCCAGCATCCTCGACCGCTTCGTGCAGCTCCGCCCCGTCGCGTTCACGTGGGACAAGGACCACGGCGGCACCCAGGACGTGGGCCTGATCGCCGAAGAAGTGGCCGCGGTCTTCCCGGAAGCGGTCGCGACCATCGACGGCCAGGTCGAGGGCATCAACTACAGCCGCGTGACCGCCCTCGCCATCCAGGCGGTGAAGGAGCAGCAGCAGAAGGCCGCCGCGAGCGAGGCCCGGGTGAACAAGCTCGAAGCCGAGAACGCGGAACTCAAGGCGCGGCTGGAGCGCATCGAGAAGGCGCTCTCCGACCGCCGCTGACCCGCTCAGCATCCGAATGTCTGTCCTTGACGACCGCCGGGCCCCTCGCCCGGCGGTTTTTTCTTCATTCTCTGGTCCAATGCAGTGGGCGGCAGCACTAATCCCAGCGTCAATCAGGAGTTCACCATGCGCTGCCTGCCCGCCACTGCCCTTGTCCTTGCAACCTCAACAGCCGCCATCGCCCAGCCACTCTCGAGCGCCTTCACCTTCCAAGGTGAAGTGGCGGACGGCGGCGCACCCGCCACCGGGACCTACGACATCCAGTTTGCCCTGTTTGACGCCGCGTCCGGCGGAGCGCAGGTGGGCCCCACTCTGTGCGTTGACAATCTCGTTGTGGTCAACGGCCGTGTCGTGACGTCCCTGGACTTTGGCCCGGTCTTCGGCGGTCAGGTGCGGCACCTGGAAATGCGTGTCCGCAACGACACAGGCCTTCCTTGCTCCAACACCGCAGGGCTCACGCCACTCTCGCCGCGGTTGGCCCTGACGGCGGCCCCCAACGCCGCATACGCCCTCGCCGCGGGCACGGCGCAGACCGCCACCAGCGCGCTGGCTGCAACCAATGCCACCCAGCTCAACGGGCAGCCCCCATCGTTCTACCAGAACGCGACGAACCTGACGGCGGGCACGCTCGGTGCGTCGCTCCTGCCGGCGATCGCCGCCCGCACCGACACCGCGCAGACGATCACCGGCGCCAAGACCTTCAGCGTGCCCGCGTCGTTCACGGGTGCGGGAGTTCCTTTCAACGTTGCAAGTTCATCGCTCGTTGCCAACCTCAACGCCGATCTGCTCGACGGCCTGAGCGCCGCATCGTTCGCGACCGCAGTCCACGGGCACAGCGCGGCGGACCTGTCCAGCGGGACGCTCTCCGATGCGCGACTGTCGTCCAACGTGGCGTTGAGGTCCAGCAGCAACACGTTCACCGGCAGTAACACGTTCTCGTCCTCGGCCGTGTTCAACGGGCTGGTCGGCATCGGCACGGCCGCACCGGGCGACCTTCTCCACTTGTTTGCCGGCGACGCGGGCACGGTGCTCCCCAACTCCAACTCCCGCCTCATCATCGAGGATGATGGCACGGCGTACCTGAACTTCCTTACCCCCGCAGCGAACGAGAACGGCATCCTGTTCGGCACGCAGACCACCAGCGTGAACGGCGGCATCATTTTCAACAACCCGACGAACGCGGATGGCTTTCAGTTCCGCACCGGGGGCAACAGCACCAAGATGGTGATCACGGATACCGGCAACGTCGGTATCGGGACCACCGCGCCCTCGGGCAAACTGACGGTGTCGGGCACGGCCGTCGATGGGACCGTGGTGCTGCCCTCGCAGTCCATCTCCACGGCGGAGAACTTCGAAGAGTCGTTCACGACCGGCGGCGGGACCATCGAAGGCTCTCCCTCGCCGACACTCAGCACGTCGTGGTCGACCCTCCGCACCTTGACCGTGACGTGCGAGTCTTCTGCGGGGGCAGTCCACCTTATCGCTACGGTGGAGGTCGTGAACCCGGCGGGACTGGGTTCCAACACCATCGATGTCGCGATCACCAAGAACGCCACACCGTCGGCATCCGAAGTCCGACATCACACCGTGATCGGCGACACGGGCGCGGACTCCTACGCGGTCATCACGGTGATGGACATAGACGCGACCAGTGTGGCGGGGGTCAACACGTACCGGCTCATGGCTCGCGAGCGCAACAGCGCTGACACCGAGCTTCTCAGCCACTACATGCGGGCGACCTACTCCAGGTGAAGTTACGCCGCGTCGCGGGTGTCCTTCCTCACGTGCCGCTCCCAGCGGGGGCTTCGGACGCTCGACGGGGCGTTGGGCGCTTCGCGCCAGTCCTCGGCGCTCGTGAGCGTCAACTCCATGGACATGGTCTTGCGGTAGCCCAGCAGGCGGATGACCTCGAGCACGTCCGTCCACGAGGGGAACGCCACGCTGTTGGCCTTCTTGAACGAGTCGATGGCCATCAGGAACAGGAACTGCTCCTTGGTGAGTTCGCCCTCCTCCGCCGCCTTGACGCGGTCGGAGAGGCGCCGCCCCGGGCCGCGCCGGCGGTTGAAGTCATCGGCCTGGAACGGGTTGTTGGGGTCGTCCGGGTTCTCGGCGCGGAGTCGGGCCTGGACCTCACGCCGGTCGAGGCCGGTGCGCCGGTCCACGACGCTGCCAAACTGCGCGGACTTCTGCACGTCGCGGGGGTTCGGGCCGCCCACACCAGCGCCATCGTCAAACGGGGTGGGCTGCGGGTTCTTGGTGTTGTCCTGGCTGGCCATGGGAACGCTCCGGGACGCGCGGACGGCACCGGAGCAGCCGCGGGGCGAACGCCCCGGGTCAACTACAGGTCGTCGTCATCGTCATCGTCTTCATCGTCCCCATCGTCGTCGTCGTCGAGGTCATCGTCCTCCTCGTCGTCGAGGAAGTCCTCGTCATCCTCGTCAAATCCGGCATCACCCTCCTCGGCCTCACCCTCGTCACCCTCGCCAAAGGCGGCATCATCGTCATCAAAGTCGTCGTCGTCGTCCTCGTACGCCACCACGCCATAGCCGGGGCCCACTTCGCCGCGGCCCCAGCGGTGGTCCGGGAGCACGGCCACGCCCGGCGCTTCGCCCCACGCGCGCGACCCCTGCTCCCCACACCCACCAGCCGTCATCAGCACTGTCTTCGCCATGATCCACCTTTTCCTGACGGGGCTCTTCGCCCTGTGGTCCAACGTTCCGTCACCCCAGCCCCATCCACCCGCGCAGGTTCGCGTGGTGCGACCTCGCTGTTCCCGCCATCTTTCGTCGCGCGGGCGGCCCGGGGCGGCGGTACAGTAAAGGGTCCGGGCGTCAAGTCAACGCCCCTCCCCAACGTCCCGGGCCGCGACTTTTCCACCGTCAATCCACACACGCCGACGCCCGCCCTCCCATGACCACCAGCAACGACGACGTCGGGTTCCACTGGCTTGCCCTCCTCGCCGCCTGCGCTTTTCCGGGCGCGGGCCACTTTGTACGGGGGGAAAGGTCCCGGGCCGCCGCCGTCTGCACCGGGGTCATGGGGCTCTTCTTGGGCGGCATGCTCGTCGGCGGGATCGACGTGATCGACAGTAAAGAGGATCGGCCGTGGTTTTACGCCCAGTCCCTCGTCGGCCCGGCGGCCTTCGGGGTTGATTGGCTGCACCAGAACAAGCTGAAGGTGGTCGACGTGAATGGTCGGCTGCGGTCGGCGAATCCCGACGAAGGACGCGATCCCAAGACTGGTCGTGCTGTCGCGGGTGGCACGCCGCCCAAGTCCATGTCCGTCGGCCGCGTGAACGAACTGGGCATGCTCATGGCGGGCCTCGCCGGCATGGTCAACCTGATTGTTATCATCGACGCGGGTTTTCCGAGCAAGCGCACGGATGGTTCGCCTCCGAAGAAGAAGACGAGCGACGCCCTCGCAACTACCGTGCTTGAGTCCGCTGGGATCACGGTGCTGTCCGGAAAGGGCGGCGCATGAACCCCTTCACCCTCGCCTACCGCCCCTTCCTTGACCCCCTCCCGCTCCAGGACCTCTGGTTCCTGCTGCTCATCCCCGTGTCGTTCTTCGTGTCCCTCGCGTACAAGGCGGTTCGTGTGCAGGACATGAAGCAACTGCCCCGCCAGGCGCTGGCGATGGCCCTGCAGGTCATCCTCGGCATGGTGGTGCTGGGGGCACTGCTCTTTGTGGTCATCACGTACCTGCTGCCCCACATCGCGCCCAAGCCGTCGTAGTCCACTAGGCTTGCGCATGCCTCCCCCCGCCCCCGCCCCTGCCGCGCGGACGACACCCGCGACCGACCGGCCCCTGCTTGAGTCAAACCTCGCCCTGCCCGGCCGCCGCGCGGGCAAGGTCCGCGATATCTACGAACTCCCCGACGACCTCGCGACGCTGCCAGAACGCGGTACGCCCGCGCTGCTGCTGGTGGCGAGCGACCGCATCTCCGCCTTCGATGTCGTCATGCCCACGCCGATTCCGGGCAAGGGCAGGCTCCTGACAGTCCTCTCCGTGTTCTGGCTGCGGTTCATCGAGAAGCAGGGCATCTGCGCCACCCACCTGCTCGCCACGGAGCACCACCGGCTTGCCGATCGTGCGTTCAAGCCCGGGGGCACCGTGCGAGACGATCTAGCGGGCCGCATCATGATCTGCCGGCGGACGCGGGTGGTCCCCATCGAGTGCGTGGTCCGCGGCTACCTCGAAGGCTCGGGTTGGAAGGAGTACCAGGCGAGTGGCAGCGTCTGCGGCGTCACGCTGCCGGCCGGGCTGCGCCAGTGCGACAAGCTGCCCCAGCCGATTTTCACGCCGGCGACCAAGGAAGATGTCGGCAAGCACGACGAGAACATCTCCTTCGACCGCGCGTGCACCATCGTGGGCCGTCCGCTCATGGAGACGCTGCGCACGGTCTCGCTCGCGATCTACGAGGCCGCCAGCGCCCACGCCCGCGCGCGGGGGATCATCATCGCAGACACCAAGTTCGAGTTCGGCATCCCGATCGAAGGAAAGTCGGACAGCACGGACCAGGCCCCAATCCTGATTGATGAGGCCCTGACACCCGACTCGTCGCGGTTCTGGCCCGTCGATGGGTATGCGCCGGGCGGGCCCCAGAAGTCCTTCGACAAGCAGTTCCTCCGCGAGTACCTGGAGTCGCTCGTGGCCGCGGGTTCGTGGAACAAGCAGGCGCCCGGGCCGCGCCTGCCGGATGACATCACCGCCGCCACGCTGGCGAAGTACCGGGAAGCGCGGGACCGTCTGTTGGGGTGATCGCCCGTTGATTACTGACCTTCCAGCGCCGGCGACCGCTTGGTGCGGTCTTCCTGCTTCTGCAGGATGCGGGCGCGGAACGCCTCCATGCCCTCCGGCTGCGGGAAGTACTGGTCAAAGCCCTTGCCGCCGGACTTGGCCTCTTCGGCCAGCGCCTGGGTGTGGGCCTCGCGGAGCGCGTCGTAGCCCCATTGCTTGAGGTCGTTGGGCGCCGCGGCGTACACGTACGTTGCTTCGTCCAGGCCGAGCTGGGTGACAAACTGCCCGAACAGGGGCCCGGCGACAAACTCGAAGTCGCGGTCCATCTGCTCCATGCGGCCCGACTCGATATTGACCGCCGTGAGGCGCGTCTGCTCCTGCACGTAGAAGGCGTGGAAGTCCTTGGCGTACTTGAACTGCTTCTGGAAGAGCTCGGGGTCCTGGCCCAGCAGGCCTGTGGTGTACGCGCCCATGAGCGAGCCCGTGACCTGGCTGATCGCAACGTACGCCGAGGTGGCGCGGGTCTTCATCTCGTTGATCGCGAACTCATCGAGGTCGCGGAACCGCTCGTGACGGGTGGCGTCGTACGTGTTCATGTCGTCGAAGGTCCGCAGCTTCTCCAGCCACTTCTTGGCGGTGTCGATCTCGCCGCGCCGGTAGAAGTAGAGGCAGACATCGATCATGAAGTTCTGGTAGGCGTCGGAGAGGGGGCTGACAATGCGGTTGCCGCGCTGTGCATCGATGAAGCCCGACCGGATGCGCATCTCGTCCAGGATCTGGCCGTACGAGTCGGCGAACGCGCCGTTGGGCGTGCCTTGCCAGACGTTGTAGTGGCCGTTGACGAAGCTCTGGAAGTCGAAGAAGACGTCGCCGGAGCGGAAGAGCTCCTGCACGCTCTGCGCCACCACGCGGTCGGTGTTCAGGAAGTCGAAGTCCTTCCGGTTGCCCTCGTCGAGGAGTGTGCCTTGCGAATCGGTCACGAAGCGCACGCGGTCCGCCGCCTCCTCGACGCCCCTGGCCGACCAGTACAGCGAGTGGGCCGCGCCGTGGCGCCAGTCGAGCGGGCCGTACTTCTCCGTGTACCGCACCATGCGGTCGGGCTCCATGCGGTAGTCGTCCACGATCACACGCCGCCGCACGTAGAACATGAAGTCCTGCCACGCCTGGGCGTACGCCGGGTCCTCGATCAGGGCCGCGAGCGACGTGACCTGCGGCATGTCCGCCATCGCCTGCAGGAACAGGTCGTGCCGCAGCGATTGGAGGTTGATCCGCGTGACCTCGTACCGCTGCAGAAAGACGCGGCGCTGGTCCTTGGTCTCAAAGGACAGCCCCAGCGCCTCCAGCCGACCACGGAGTTCCGCCGCCTTGGGGTTGCGGGCCGCCAGGTCCTCCATGGTGGTCGCGGCGTTCGAATAGCCGCGCATCCAGTCGGCGTACTTCTGGATCATCTTCGCACGGTCGCGGTCCTCGGGCCCGCGCTTGGGCGGCTGGCCGAGGTTGAACGTCCACTCCGCCGCGAGCATGCGCTTGTAGTACGGGTTGGCGTCGTCGGTCACGCCCTGGATCTTGTGGAGGAAGATCCACGCGAGCTCTTTGTGCAGGAGCAGGTCGTTGGGGTTGGCGGGGATGGCCTGGTCGCGGAGGAGCTGCACGCCCTGGTTCACCCAGTTCCAGCGTTCCTCACGCGTCTTGGTCATCACGCTGATGTTGTACGCGAGGTTCCACGCGTGGAAGACCCACACGCGGGGGAAGCGCGGCTGGAGGCGCGTGATGGCCTTGGCCAGGTCCACGGCGTCGTAGAACTTCCCCGCCTCCTTCATGTCGTTGGCGCGGATCCAGAGCAGGTTGACGAACACGCCGCGGAACGCGCCCATCGCGATGCCCGCCGTGACCTCCCAGCGATCGTTGTCCTCCGCGCGGTCGGTGTAGACCATCTCGGCGCGCCCGGCCATCGCCGTGAGCCGCACCGCCAGCATGGGCGAGAGCGTCATGCACCCGGCGAGCACGCACCCGGCAAGCAGTTGGATGGTCCGGTCCTTGCTCATGCAGTTCCTTCTAGTGCCCGGAGTACGTCGCCAGTTCGCGCCGCCGGAAGATGTACGTCGCCAGCACGAACAAACCCACGCCCATCAGCCCGATGACCGCCGTGCCGCCCAAGAGGCTCCACCACGAGAGGTACTCCCCCTCCACGAGGCGGTTCGTGGGCCGCAGGTCGGAGTAGATCCTGAAGACGTTGCCGATGCCCTGGGCGAACTTCGCGACCACCGTGTTGAAGTAGCGCGTCTTGCCGTCCATCGTCTCGGTCTCGAAGTAATCGATGCTGCTGAGGACGTACCGGGCACCCTCGGCCGTCAGGAACGTCGTGAAGCTCACGAGCGCCGCCACCGGGAAGGAGAGGAACGTGGACGCGCAGATGGCAAGGATCGCCAGGAAGAGCAGCTTCACCCACAGCACCATGAACACCCGGAGGTAGTTCATGCGGAACGACCCCTCCGAGTACGACAGCTCCAGCTTTTCCGGCGGGAACGTGATCGAGAGCGGGTTGGCCCGCGCCTCGTAGGGGTTCCCGTTGATCACCTCAAGCCCCACGTTGCCGTTGTCGTCGATGATGTCCGGCGACACCTGCACGCTCATCACCTGGTCCAGCGGCGTGTCGTGCACGCGCGCGATGTCCGACCCCGCGAACACCAGCGTGACCTGGTACAACTGGTCCGGCATGTTGCCGCCGGACTGGATCGAGAACCGCAGCGTCACCGGCACGTTGGCCCGCTTGGCCTCCTGCAGGCCGGAGAACTCGAAGATCTTGCTCTGACCCGGGTCAATGGTGCGGAAGACCGCGCTCAGGTTCTTCTGCAGGCTGTCGCGGATCAACCTCTCAAGCTGCACCCGCCGCTCCCGCGCCAGCGCCGGGTCCTCCGCGAGCGTGCCTAGGTTCTCAAACTCGATGTCGATCCGCTCCTGGATCGCCTTTTCCAGTTCCACCGGGTCCACATCCGGCGGGTTGGGCTGCACGGTGCGCCGCGCCGTCAGCACCTGCGTCTCCAGGATCATCCGGTCCTCGGTCACCAGCCGGTCGTCCGTAGGCTTGAAGGCCACCGTCTCGCCCACCGCCGGCTGCCGCCGCAGGTACTCCACGAACAGGAACACGCCCGTGCTCGTGGTGCCCAGCAGGGCAAAGCTCAGCGCCGCGACGCCCAGCCACTTGCCGAGCACATACTGCCACGCCGCCACCGGCTTGGTCATGGTCTGCCAGATCTGCTTGTCCCGCTGCTCAAAGGCCACCGTCGTGATGCTGAAGAGCAGCGTCAGGATGGCAATGAGCCAGAACGCCCCGCCCGTCGCGTACTGCATGAAGGCCTGCACGCGGTACCGCAGCGGCGTCGTGGGGTCCAGCACCAGCGGCAAGGCCGCCAGCCCAAACAGCAGCAGCACGATGAACACCACCGGCACCCGCAGCCGCACCGCCTCGCTCAGCACCGTCCGCGCGATCGCAAACACCGGCCCGGGCCCCGAGAGCAGCAGCCCCAGCAGCTTCATCAGCGCAATGAACGCCGCGGCGAGGCCCACCACGCCCACCGCCAGCGGCGCTGTCTGCTTCCCGATGCCCATGAGCCCCGTCGCGAGCACCGCCAGCCCGCACACCACGGCCAACAGCAGGTACGTGACGCCCATCCCCAGCCAAATGACCACCAGCAGCAGTCCCACACCAATCGCGATGCCCGCACCCACGCTCGCCGTGCTGTGCTGCGCTGCGACCACGCCCCGGAACATCGAAATCGTCGCGTCGTACGCGTCTTTGGGCTGTTCGCCCGGCTTCACTTCCACGGGCGTCGGAGCACCCGGCGGCACATTCTCGTGGGCGTGGGCCGCGGCCTCCCGCGCTGCCGCGGCGAGTTCTTCCTGCCGCTCCCGCTCCAGTTCAGAGATCGGCGCGAGCGCCGCCTGGTGGTCCCGTGCCACCGCGATCGAGTACGACACGAACCCCGCCACGCCCAGCAGCACGACCACGCAGGACGCGATGATCTTGAACATGCGGGCCTGCTGGAGGATGTCGAGCTTGGACCAGACGCGCCGGATCAACGCTTGTTCCCTCCGTCGGTGCCCTCACTACCACTTTCGCCCCCGCCCCCCAGCAGCGAGTCGATCACGCTCGCATCGACGCCCTCCTGCTTGACGGGTGCCACCGGCGCGGGCCGGCTCGGCGCGGCCTGCTTCGCCTGCGCCTCCATGGTCTGCTTCCCGCTCACGAGCGCATCGATGACCGACTCCCCGGGCTTCTCTACCGGCGCGGCGGCGACTGCCTTCACCGGCTCGTCGCTTGCCTTCACCAGGTTCTCGATGAGCTCGCTGCCCTTGAGGAACGACGCCGTCTCGCCGCCGGAGGTCGCGCCGCTGGTGGAGACCTGCTCCGCCCGCGCCCGTTCCACGATGTCGATGAACAGGCTCTCCAGGCTCTGCCGGGGCCGGCTGACGCGCCGCACCGACTTGTCCCCGCCCGTGCGGCTGCGCACAAGCCGGTCGATCTCGGAAACCGTCGCGTCATCCAGCGTGTCGGTTTCGATGGTGGTGCGGTCCCTGGATTCCAGCAGTTCCGCGCAGGTGCCCTGCGCGCGGATCTGCCCGCCGTACAGGATCACCAGCCGGTCCACGCAGTCCTCCACGTCCGCCAGCAGGTGGCTGGAGAGCAGGATGGTCTTGCCGCGACGGCCCAGCTCGATGATGAGGTCCTTGATCTGGCGCGTGCCCAGCGGGTCCAGGCCCGTGGTGGGCTCGTCCAGGATCAGGAACTCAGGATCGTTGATGAGCGCCTGGGCGATGCCGATGCGCCGCTGCATGCCCTTGCTGTACTCGCGCACGGGCCGGTGCTGCGCGTTCGCCAGCCCCAGCATGTCCAGCAGCTCGTCGATGCGGCGCTGGCGAGTCTTGTAATCGAGCTCAAAGAGCTTGGCGTAATAGTCCAGCGTCTCCCGCGCATTGAGGAACGCGTAGAGGTAGCTCTCCTCGGGCAGGTAGCCGATCCGCCGCTTCATCTCCACGTCGTCGGGGCTCTTGCCAAAGACCGCAACACGCCCGCTCGTGGGCTTGAGCAGCCCCAGGATCATCTTGATCGTCGTGCTCTTGCCGCTGCCGTTGGGGCCCAGCAACCCGAAGACCTCCCGCGGCTGGATCTCCAGTGACAGGTTCGTCACCGCGCGGGCGTGGTCCCGCATCCAGAAGTCCTTGAAGACCTTGTTGAGCTGCGTGCACACCACCACCGGCGAGCCATGCCCCGCCGCTGCGTCCACGCGAGAAGGTGCAATCCCGGCTGCCGACATGCTGAACTCCTGGCCGCACGGGCCCGCTTTACTCGCCCGACACCGCGTCGCGGATCTCGGTCTTGAGGCCCTCGGTCTGCTGGCGGCGCAGCTGCGCCTCCTGGGCCCGCCTCGCCTGGTTCTCGTTCACTTCACGCTCGATGTCCCGCGCGATCGTCGGGTCCTGGTTGATGAGGACCTGCACCAGGTCGCCCTGACGGCCCGGCGGCAGGAACATCTGCGTCACCGTGCGGCGGCCCGTGAAAGCCGTCACCGCGCCGCCCCATTCGCGCTGCAGCATCAGCATCGGGTTCTGCTGGAACTGCTCGTGCATCACCTGGAACCGCGCCAGCGAGCTCTTCGCCCCGCTGACAACCTCCGCCCGGTATGCGCCGGCGTCCGCGATCAGGCTCGTCACCTCGCCCGAAGCGCGCCGGCTGGAGCCGCCAAAGTCCACGGGCTCGCCGCCCATCACCTTGCGCATGCCCTCCAGGATCGCGTCCCCGGCGTCCGCGTTCCCCGTCGCCAGCGCCTTCTCGTACGCGTCGATCTGCGACACCAGGTACGGAGCGGCGTCGCCCGCCACGCGGTTCAGCGTCGCCGCGGCCTCGGTGGAGGCCTTCTCCTCTTCCTGCTGCTTCTTCGCGACGGCCGACTGCACGTTCTGGAAGTTCTTGCGGACCCACAGGGGCGGCGTGACCTCCGTCATCGACAAGGAGTCGATGACGATGCCCGACTCCGCCCGGTCCAGCGTGTCCTGCGCCACCTGCTTGGCGACCGCCGCCAGCGACGCCTGGTTCGCCGAGAGCACGCCGTCGATCGTCGCCTCCGCCGTCGCCTGCACCGCGCCGCGCTGCACCGCCGCCATCACGAGCTGCGTCTCGTCCTCCGGCAGCATGTTCGCGGCGTACGTGCTCGCGTTTACACGCTTGTACTGCACCTTCCACCGCGCGTGCACGATGTTCCCGTCGCCCGTGATGAGCGAGCCGCTGCCGCCCTGGTCGGGCTTCAGGCTCTGCGTCGGCGCGAGCTTGTCCACGCTCTGATCCACCACGCCGTTGGGGTCGTTGGCGTTGTCGCCCTGGATGAAGGGCCAGAAGGGACGCCGGATGTGCACGTCCTCCACGCTCTGGTCCACCCGCACGACTTCGCCGAAGGGGAAGGGCGGGCCGTACTGCAGGCCCGGCGAGAGATCGCCGTCAACGACCTTGCCAAAGAGCAGCCGCACGCCGCGCTCGTTCTCCTGCACACGACGCAGGCCCGAGAAGGCGTACACGATGCACAGCACGAACACGCCGAAGTAGATCAGCTTCAGCAGGATGTTGAGCGCCTCGGACAGCGACTGGTTCGCCGGGTCGAGCATCGCCTGCGTGTCCGCCGGGCCGTCGCCCTCGCGGAGCGTCACCGACCCCGGGCGCGGTGCGCCGCCGGGGAGTGGGGTGGGTGAGCCGCCCTCATGACCGTCGTGCCTCAGGATGGTGCCCTTCATTGACGGCCCCCCTGCAGGTCCGCTGCGCCGTTGGGCATCACCGCGCCCGTGCGGGCCGCGCCGCCAGTGCGGGACTTCATCAGTTCCGTCAGCCACGCGTTGCCCGCCCCGCCCGCGCTCAGCGTGTCGGGGCTCAGGAGGTCCACGCCCGGCATGTTGGTCGAAAAGACAAGCGTCGCCGTGCGGGGCTGCACGTCGCGGAGGAACTTCACCTTCTCCAGGAACACCGCGAGCTCGGGGTTCACGTTCATCTGCGAGAGGTATTGCGTCGCCTCGCGGTCGCCCATGTCGCGGATGCTCTGCGCGAACTGCTCGGCGAAGGCCTTGATGCGCTTCGCGTCCGACTCCGCACGGTCGCGGATGGCCTGGGCCTCGCTCTGGCCGCGGCTCTCGGTCTCCCGCGCGATGCGCTCGCGCCCGCTCCGCATGCGGTCAAACACCGCCTTGGTCACTTCCTCGGGCAGCAGGATGCGGGTGAGCCCCACGTCCACCGCCTCGATGCCGTAGTCCGCCAGGCGGCCCACGCCCGTCGCCGCGGCCTCGCCGCCC
Source organism: Phycisphaerales bacterium (assembly GCA_036261855.1). Lineage (GTDB taxonomy): Bacteria > Planctomycetota > Phycisphaerae > Phycisphaerales > UBA1924 > BJHL01. The sequence goes on from DATAKA010000138.1 coordinate 27,553, forward strand.
TTGGTGTCGCGCAGGGCCGCGAGCATCTTGGCCTCGAGCGCCGGCAGCTTGCTCTTGCCGGCCTCGGAGGTGAACAGGTCCTCCATGGTGTACGTGCTCACGACGCCCACGGCGGCGCGGAGGTTGGCCTTCAGCACGCCCTCGGCACGGGCGTAATGCTCTTCGCTGCGCTCGCGCCCGCCGCTGAAGTTCTGGAAGAACTTGAGGGGGTCGGCCACGCGCCACGTGCAGAACGTCTCGACCGCCACCTGGCGGCTGTCGGCGGTCTGCTGCGTCTCCACCTTCAAGGAGAAGATGCGAACGCGCGAGTCGTACTTGGTCACGCTCTGGAAGGGCGGCGGGGCCTTCAGGTACAGCCCCGGTTCCACCTTCACCGAGCCCTCCGTCGCCTTGCCCAGCGTCGTCACGACCGCACGCTCGGTGAACCGCACCGAGTACGTGCACATGAACGCGGCGAGCACCACGAGGATCACCACCGCGACGATGAGTTGCACTGACTTCTTCACTGCTTGATCTCCACAGCCAATCCAGCGTGGCCTGCCGACAGGCACGCGTGCGGTCACACGTCCGAACTTACTTGTCTGTTTCCCCGGTCTGCCCGAACACGTCCGAGCGGATGCTCTTGTCCTCAAGGTTCAACTGCAGCCAGCTGGACCGGGCACCCTGGTCCAGCACGTACACACGCGCGTCGTCCATCACGTGCTGCAGGGCGTCGAGGTAGCGGGACGTCATGTATAGGCGGGGCGAGGCCTCGAACATCGCCACCTGACCGCCGTACCGGGCGAGTTGTCCGCGGGCGGCCATGTGCCGCTCCCAGCGATCCGCACGCGCCTTCGCGAGCGTCGATGCCGCAGTCCCGCCGGCCTGCATGATCTTCTCCTGCACGACCAGTTCCTGCGCCGCGACCTCCGCGGACGTCGCCTTGCCCTGGCCCGCCAGCGTCTGCAGCCGGTCGCGCTTGTCGAGCTCGGTGACGATCTCGCCCGCGCGGTCGGCGTTGCCTACCACACGCGTCAGCGTCGCCACGGCGTCCGCCTCCGCGTTCTGGATGTTCGCGATCCTCCGTGCATCGGCCGCCACCGGCGCCTCGAACGCGCTCGCCGCGGCCTTGGGCGGGTGCACGCCGGAAATGCCGACCGACACCACGCGCACGCCCGCGCCCTGCGGCGTGCCGTCCGCACCCGGGTTCAGCGCGTCAAAGGCCGCCTGGATCCGCTGCGTCAGCTCGCGCCCCATCGCGTCGCGCCCGAAGCCGAGCACCTGGTCCAGGTGCGTGCCCTGGAAGTACCGCGTTGTCTCACGCACCGCGACGGCGCGGAGCAGGTCGTCCCGCTGCAAGGGCTCGCCGAGTTCATCAAACTTCTGCACGTCGCTCACCACGTAGTGCAGGGGAAGCTCGACCGACACCATGGCCAGGTCCACCAGCACATTGGACGCGGCGGTGCCGGGCGCGGCCGCCTGGTCGCGAGCAGCGCGGACGAACTGGTACACCTCGTTGCCCGGGTGGTCATTGGTCCACAGGATGGCGTCGTTGCCCTCCGTGAGCGCTGTGCCAAGCTGCAGCACGCGCAGGCCCGTCACCGTGCGGTCCACGGTCGTGGTCCGGCCGGTCGCGTCCTTGCGGTAGTACTCGGGCACGTACACGCTGTCGATGGGCCAGGGCGCCACAAAGTGCAGGCCCGGGCCGATGTCCTTGCCGACGGGCTTGCCCCAGCGCAGCACCATCGCACGCTGGTGCGGCTCCACCACCGCGATCGTCGAGAGCAGCCACACCAGCAGCACGCCGCCCGCGATCAGCGGCACCAGCGAACGGCTGAGCAACTGGTAGAACCAGCCGCCCGTGACGTCAAAGCCCAGCTGATAGTTGATCGCGTCGCTGACGCTCTTGGCGATCTTGTCCGGGGCGGCGACAAAGCCCAGCAGGCGCGAGTCGAACGCGACCCGGGGGATCTCGTTTGCTCGCCGCGGCCGGTAGGCCGTGAGGATGATGTTGACGACGATCTCAAGGCCGATGAAGGCCACGAAGCCGGGAGCGATGATGAGCAGGTAGCGGAGCACCGCATCGGGGCCCACCGCGTCGATCGTGTGGCCCACCGCCATCGCCAGCGCCAGCAGCACCGTGCCCACGAGGAACGCCGCGCCGCCGCGGAGGTTCGCCCACGCCGGCTGCTTCGCCATGCCCGCCGTGTACCGCGCGATCACGAAGCCCACCAGCGCGATCACGACGCCCAGGGCGATCGGCCACCCAGCGCCCAAGGACGGCATGCGGTACTGGCCCGGAGCAAACAGCGGCTCGGTCCCGCCCGTCGGGTGCAGCACGCCCCACACCCGCCAGCCGCCCCACGCCAGGAGCAGCACCGCGATCAGGATGCTCACCACGGGCATGAAGAAGCGGTGCAGGTTCGCCAGCCGCCGCGCCGCGGGCCGCAGGCCCGCCTCTTCCTGGAAGACCGAGGAAGACGCCCCGCCGGTCTGAGCCAGCGCCTCAACCTCGAGCGCTTCGATCCGCTCGCGCCGGTGCTGGTCGTACACCACCGTCAGCGCAAGCCACGCCAGGATGCCCACGCCGGCAAAGCCCGCGATCGTCACCGCGGCGTGGTCCTTGGCCAACATTCCATAGGAGATCAAGACCGCCGCGATCACCACCTGGAGCACCAGCCCCTTGATCGCCGCGCTCGTCGCCGTCCGGTACGTGAGGTAATCTGCTCGCATAGGCAATGCTCAAACTGCGCCACCAGACGATCAATCCAGACTGTCACACACGGGCTGACGGCCTCACTCAGGCCCGCCCCTCCATCAGTCCCTTCCTCCCACGATCACCCGCGCCGCGTGAGAACCACGCCGCGCCCCGCCCGCCTTCGGCCGGGCGCCAATCTCGGGCCCAGCCTGGGTCCGAGTCGGGGGCGGGTATTGTGGCCCCTCCCGGCTCGGTTTCCACAGCGCAACACCCGCGCCAACCTCGGACCGCCCAAACAGCGCGGTGCCGATACCCCCGGCGCGAACGCCGGCCGGCGGATTGATGTACGACATCCGCGAACCTATGTTCGTTCCCATCCATAAGAGAGGCCCACGCCACTCTCGTGGCTGAACCTGTTCCCGCCGCCCGCGCTTTCCTATCTTCTCACCCGCGGCCACGGCACTCCCCCCAATGCCCAAAGTCCTCTCCATCGCCAGGAACGCCTTTGTCGAGAGCACCCGGCAGCCCATCGTGCTGTTCCTGGTGCTCTTAAGTGCGCTCTTGCAGGTGTTTACGACGTGGAACTCCGGCTACAGCCTGGGCTACCAGAGCACCGAGTCCGCCGAGGTCCAGTCCGACGACAAGGTCCTGCTCGACGTCGGCATGTCCACCGTTTTCGTGATGGGCGTGCTGCTCGCGGGCTTCATCGCCACCAGCGTGATCAGCCGGGAAATCGATTCCAAGACCATGCTCACCGTGGTGAGCAAGCCCGTCAGCCGGGTTTCCGTGATTCTCGGCAAGTACCTCGGCGTGGTGGCGACCTTGCTCGTCTCCTCTATTCTGATGGTTCTTTTCCTGATGATGGCCATCCGCCACGGCGTCATGACGACCGCCGCGGACGAGTTGAAGTACCCGGTCCTCGTCTTTTCAGGGATCGCGCTGGCGCTGTCGCTGGGCCTGGGCGCCTGGCTCAACTACTTCTATGGCTGGAACTTCCCGCAGACCGCGTTGCTGCTGCTCCTGCCGTTCACGATCGTCGCCTACCTCGGGGTGCTTTTGTTCAATGACCACTGGCAGGTGCAGGACCTGCACACGGCGTTCAAGCCCCAGGTTTTGACCGCCTGCTGCGCCCTGATTCTGGCCATTCTGGTCCTCGCGGCCGTCGCCACCGCTGCGTCCACACGTTTGGGGCAGGTGATGACCATCATCCTGTGCCTGGGCGTGTTTGTGGCCTCGCTCCTCAGCAACTTCTTTGTGGGCCGGTTTGTTTTTTCGAACGATCCGGTGGGCGTCATCCGCGCGGTGGAAGAAGCCGACTCAAGCAAGTCGTTTGCCGCCGACCATTCGCCGGTGATGATCACGCTGGAGCGCCCACTCCCCCGGCCGGTCGCACCGGGCACCGCGGTCTATTACGGACCCAGCCCCAATGGCTTTCCGCTGCACACCCCGTCCGGGTACTCTGACTTCAAGGGCAACATCGAGGAGGCCAATGAGCTCTTTGCGCCCAGCCAGCCTGCCGGGTTGATCGCGACGGCGGCCCAGTCGGACCGGATGACGCTGCGGACGATGGGTGGCGAGCCGCTAGACGTGGTCCGACCCCCAAGACGAGGGGACTACGTGTTCACGCAGCCTACGAAGACATCCTACCCCCGCCTGGCCGCGTGGGGGATGGTCCCGAACCTGCAGTACTTCTGGCTGCTGGACGCGGTTTCGCAAAACCGCCCGGTGCCGCGCTCGTATCTCATTCTGGCCAGCACCTATTCTCTGGTGCAGGTCACGGCCTTTCTTTCTCTTGCCGTGATGCTCTTCCAGCGCCGCGATGTCGGCTAACTTGTTTGATCTGAGTGCTTTGCGCCTTTCTGCGAAGGGGGCGCACGGTTCGTATATAATAGTTGTTGCGACGAATTCCAGGAGATCCCTGACATGGAAAAGCGGAAAGTGATTCTTCTTGCGGTCGCCGGCGTGTGCATTGTGGGTGCGGGCATCCTCCTCTACTTCAACATGGCCGACACCGGCCCCAAGCCCGTTCCGCCGCCCCCGCTGGAGACCATTCTGCAGGATCCCGCGGTGAAGCAGGGGTACGAGCAGCAGCTCGAGTTCCAGAAGCAGCAGGAGAAGAAGGGCATCAGCCCTGCCGGTTCGTGAGCATTGCGCTCGGGCTGCGTGATCGGCTGAACCCGGCACGCGTCCGGGCGGTATGTTCTGCACCATGAGTGTGGGCACAGGCACACCCCCGGCTCGCCAGGCGATGTCCTGCTGCATTTGTGCGCAGGTTTCCACCGAGGGCACGCGCGACAAGTCCGGTCGCTTTGTCTGCGCGGAGTGCTTGGAGCGCGCGCGGCAGGCGATCATCCAGCGTCGTGCCCGGGAGGCCCGCGCCAAGGTTGATGCGAAGCTCGCGGAGGAAGTCGCCCGCGTCGAGTCGGACAACAGTGAGGTGCTGCGGTGGCAGAGCGTGCTCGACCCGGCGTTTGCGCTACTGTGCCCAAGCTGCGGCCGGATCCTCCACCTGGACGTCGGTGCATGCCACGCGTGCGGCTACGGCCTTGAAAATCAGGCGGTAAACAAGCGGTTTTCGCTGTTCGGCCGGCGGCGTGCGCGGCAGCCGGTTGCCCCGCACCTGCTCGCACTGAACGCGTCGTGGCTCAACGCACTCGACCCGCGCGTGGAGTCGGTGCTGCCGGTGCTCCTTGCGATGCTGCTGTGGACGACGACGGTGCTGGGGTGGTTCCGCCTCGCCGCGCGGGTGAGCGCATCGATGCTCGTGACGGCGGCGCTGGTGGGGCTGACCGTGTGGTTTCTCTTTGCCCTCGCGCAGCGCAGCATGAAGGCCGCGGTGCTCAGCGCCGTTGTGCCCGCCGGCGCGCTCGTGCTGATCGCGGTTGATCCGCTGCCCGCGCACCCGGGGGTGCGGTGGGCGGGGCTGGCGGTGCTCCTCGTGGTGACGACGGTGGTGGTGCTTAGCCGGGTCCGCGGCTCATTTGTGGGTCTTTGGGTGGTATCGCTGATCGCAGCGTTGGGGATGGTTGCGATCCACGGGCTGCGCTGAAGTTGCGCATTGGCCACCGCCTAGCGGCAGAACTCTGGGCAATCCGGATATGTGGTCTGGGTAATCTGGACACACAAAGCGCGCGGCGCGCGGGGCGAAAAACCTCAAGCCGTTGGAAGATCGCTGTTTACGAATTGAGACGTGGGTAGATTAATTGTGGGCCTCGATCCCCTAATCAAGCACCCTCAATCGCAGGGAATTTCTGCTTGAACCTTCCCACTTGTGGGGTCGATGAACCGTGGGCGACTTGTGCGTTCGACGGTGGTGGAATCCTCAGATTTGAGGCAGTGTGTGCCGGTGGAACTCATGCCGCAGCCTTCGATGGAAAAAGTGCTGGCGTACCCCTCACTTCCGAGTCTTCCGGGGGTGGCGGTGCGCGTTCTGGAGTTGACACGGAACCCCAAGGTTTCGATGCAGGAAATCGCGCAGACGGTGTCGATGGACCCCGCGCTGGCGACCAAGGTGCTGAAGACGGTGAACTCGTCGTACTACGGGCTGACACAGCCGTGCCCGAGCATCCCGCGCGCCATGTCGATGCTGGGGATGCAGACGGTCAAGTCGATCGTGCTGGGGTTCAGCCTGGTGGAGATGACCAAGTCGGTGGCGGGCGATGGGCAGGCCTTCGACCTCCAGGCGTACTGGCGTCGCGCGGTGCACGCGGCGGTGGCGGCGCGTTCGCTGGCGCTGCGGTCGCGGTGCTGTGACCCCGAGGAGGCGTTCACGGGCTCGATGATTGCCGACATCGGCATGCTTGCGTGCTTTGCGGCGTTGCGGGACGAGTACGCGGGCATCCTTGCGGCGGCGCCGGAGGACCACGCGGACTGCATCAGCTTTGAGCAGGGTGCGTTGGGCTTTGATCACGCGAAGCTCGGTCAGGTGATGGCGACCAGATGGAAGTTGCCGCCACAGTTGACCGAGTGCGTGGCGTTCCACCATGATCCGGGCAAGTGCCATCCGGAGTACGAGAATCTGCTGCGGTGCGTGGGCGTGGGGCAGGCGGCGGCGTCGGTGCTGTCGCTGCGGGACGCGAAGCGGGCGCTGGGCGTGTACGTGGTCGCGTGCCGGGACTGGTTTGAGATGGATCGCGCCGCGTCGGACGCGCTGCTGGACGCGACGAGCCGGGGTGGGGCGGACCTTGCGAAGAGCCTGGAACTGAAGACGGGCGTGCGTCCGGATGTTGGCGCGATCCTGGCGCAGGCTCAGGACGCGATTGTGGAGACGCAGTTGCAGTCGCAGCAGCAGAGCGAAGAGCTGCGTCGCGCGAACGAAGAGCTCTCGCGGAAGACGATCACCGATGCCCTGACCGGCGCGTACAACCGATCGCACTTTGACACCACTCTCGCCGCGGCGTTCCAGCAGGCGAAGCTGGGCGGGACGCCGCTGGCGGTGCTGTTCTTTGACGCGGACAAGTTCAAGAGTGTCAACGACACGCTGGGTCACCAGGCGGGCGACGCGGTGCTGAAGGAGCTTTCCCGGCGCACGCGTGGCCTGCTGGAGCGGACGGGCACGGTGTGCCGGTACGGCGGCGAGGAGTTCGCCGTGATTCTGCCGGGGGTGGGTCTCGCGAAGGCCGCGCGCATCGCGGAGCTGCTGCGGGAGGTGATCGCGAAGACGCCGGTGGACCTGCGGGCGTGCAGGGTGGGGGAGGAGGAGCGCACGGTGACGGTGAGCATCGGCGTATCCGCGATGGAGGGGCCGTCTGCGGCGCAGTTCACGACACCCGAGGCGATCACCAGGGCCGCCGACGAGGGCGTGTACGCCGCGAAGAAGGCCGGGCGGAACCGCGTGCACGTAGCAACGCCGAACAAGCCGTCGGAAGGTGAGCCCCAGGGCGCCGGCGCCGTGCCGGCCAACAAGCCGGTGAAGAAGACCACCGTGATGCTGGTGGAGGATGACCCGCTGGCTGCGCGGCTCCTGGTCATGCTGTTCGGGAAGCACCCCGGGTACACCGTGTACTCGCTGGCGTCGGCGGAGGAGGCTCTGGCGATGCTCGCGGATGCGTCCGCGCCGCGCCCCGATCTGATCCTGTGCGACATGCACCTGCCGGGCGTGACGGGCGCGCAGATGGTGAAGACGATGAAGGCCGTGCTTCCTGGCGTGACGACGCCCGTGGTGCTCGTGAGTGCGAGCAATGACCGGGCGGTCGCGGAACAGGCGGTTGCCGCCGGTGCCGCGAGGTTCCTGCACAAGGCACGCTTGGTGTCGGAGTTCGAGGCGTCTCTGAAGGAACTACAGTCGCTCATCGCGCCGGTGGCGCAGGCCGCGTAGTTCGAGTGCGACAGTGCACGCGGTAACTTTCAGGCCCGCAGCTTGGCGATTGTCCGTGCGACCTTTGCGCCGACGGCCTCGACGGTTTCCTTTGTCTTTGGGTCCTTGAGGGAGCCGTCCGGGCCAAAGGCCTCGTGCGCTTTGTTCAGGGCGAACTGGTCGGGCAGCACCGTGACCTGGATGTTGCCGAGGATGGCGCGGAGGTGAACGAGGCCGCGGAGGCCGCCCAGTGCGCCGGGGGACGCGGCGAGGAGGCCGGCGACCTTGTCCGTGAAGCAGGAGAGCGGGGGCTGGCCCTGTTCGGGACGGCTGACCCAGTCGATGGCGTTCTTGAGCGCCGCCGTGACGGAGCTGTTGTACTCGGGCGAGGTGATGAGCAGGCCGTGGTGGGCACGGAAGAGGTCCTTGAGGCGTTTCACGCTGTCGGGCGTGGCGCGGGCTTCCAGGTCTTCATCGAAGACCGGGAGGGCAAAGTCGCTGAGGCGGATGACGGTGACTTCGGCGCCCGCGCTGCGTGCGCCATTGGCCGCGGCCTGGACCAGCGTGTGGTTGAAGGAGCCTGCGCGGAGGCTGCCGGAGAATGCGAGGATCTTTGGGGTGAAGCCCATGTGCGTGCTCCTGTGTGGCCCCTTGTGATGACGCGGGGCGGCCAAGGTTGCACAGTACGCACGGCGGGCGTGGCTCCGGCGTGCGGAACGCGGGCGTGGAGTGCGGCGGTGTGTGTGGAGGGAGGGGATCAGGCCGCGTTGCGGCGTTCTTCGGCCTTCTTCTTCTCGCCCTCTTCGATGGCGGCGAGGCGTGCGAAGATGCCGGCACCGTGGCTGTCTTCCTCGTCAGGGTCCGCGGGCTTGGCGGGCTTCTGGGGTTTGGCCTGGGGTCGCTGCATGTGCGGCGCGGCCTGGGAGTTGCCCGAGGTAGGTCCACTGCGGGAAAGGGGTCCACCGACGAGGCCGTTGGCGTCGGCCTGCGGTGTGTAGGTCACCTGGTCAGAGACTTCGTTGCTGTTGCGTCCGGTGCGGTAGGCGGTGGCGATGGCGACACCCAGGATGATGAGGTTGATGGGGCCGAAGCTGACGACAAAGAGCAGCAGGCCGGCGCCGAAGCGGCCCTCCTCCGCGTCGCGTGCGGCGTCGCGGGAGATCGCGGCCATGTACTCGTCGCGCTCGTGCTGGGGAGTTTCCTCCCAGAGGCGTTCGGCCTCGGCCATGACTTCCGGCGGCCAGAGGCCGGCGTCTTCGGGGTCGCTCATGTACTGGCCGGTGGCCTCGAAGGCGTCGTAGACCTCGCTGGCGTACTGATCGATCGCGTCTTCTTCGCTGACCTGGGACGCTTTCTCCACCCAATCGCCCGCGACGGCCTGGGCGACGACGAACTTGGCGGCGATGATGCTGGCGAGGGCGATGGCGGCGGCGGCGAGGCCTGTGCCGACGGTGCCGCGTCCCTTGATGCCCACTTGCATGCCGACGCCCACGAGGGTGCCGACGATGAGCGCGATGATGCCGATGCTCCAGCCGGTGAAGTAGGCGATCGCGCCCCAGATGAGGGCGCCGACCACACCACCGAGCACCGCCAGGCCCAACCCGCGACCCATCGAAACCTCCCGTGCTCACAGGGCACACGCCCCTCAACCGCTGCGCGTGACGTGCGCGGGGCGTGGTCTTTATCGACACCCACGGGCGTTCTATCCGGGCGCGGTCCCTAAAGCGGAGTGTGCGCAGGATGGGTCTTCACGCATTCCGCATACTCGGCACAACCGGCACGGCGGCGGCAGGTCTGATATCTCACTGCGGTGGAGCGCTATCGAGCGCGGTCGCGAGTTCCAGCATCTTGGACAGCGTGTTCCAGTTGCGGCTGGTGCCCGGCCCGCCCACGGCCTGCTCGAGTTTCTTCCACGACAGTTTGGCCTTGCCGACGCCTTGATGAAAGTGCATGAAGACCTCCTGCCCGATGAGGCGGAGTTGCTCGGCGTCGGTGCTGAGGGCCGCCACGGCCTTCGCGGCGGTGGGCGGCGGGGTTTGTGCGAGGAACATGACGAGCAGTTGGCCGCCGTCCATGGAGTGCTGGGATGGGAAGGCCTTGGTTGCGGCGATCGCGCGGAGCTGCGGGAGGGTGCGCACGATGGTGGGGGGACGGAAGCCGCGGCGGTCTTCGACGGCGTCCTCGATGAGCGTGCCCGCGCGGGGCGTGAGCTTGGCGGGTGCCGTGAAGACAACGTTGCCGCTCTGGATGTAGGTCTGGACGTGGGCAAGGCCCGCGGCCTCGCAGGCGGCGCGGAGGTCTGCCATTGGGAGGGCACCCTTGTCGCCGACGTTGATGCCGCGAAGGAACGCGATGCCGACCACTTGGAGAGACTCCTGATACCATTGGGCTGTCACCATTGGATTGTCACCCACGGGCTGGTTGGGCCTCCAACAGTGTACTGCACCCTCGCGCGGACGGGGAGGTGCGCACGGACATCCACCATGCTGATCACGCCCTTTACCGCTGAGTTTCGCCGCTACCGCTCGCTGAGTGAGCGGGCGGCGTCGCAGTTGCCGTGGCCGCTGCTGCGGGTGGCGTTGGATGGGCAGACCAACTCGGTCGCGGTGATGATGAAGCATGTGGCGGGGAACCCGCGGTCGCGGTGGACGGAGCCCTTGACGACGGATGGGGAGAAGGCGTGGCGGGATCGCGACAGCGAGTTTGTGGACGACTTCCCGGCCGGCGAGGAGGGCCGGGCGGTGCTGGAGGCGCAGTGGAACGCGGGCTGGGGCGTGCTGGAGGCAGCGCTGGCGTCGTTCACGGACGCGGACCTTGCGCGGGTGATCACGATCCGGGGCGAGCCGCACACGCTGGCGCTCGCGCTCACGCGATCGCTGTCGCACACGGCGTACCACGCAGGGCAGATCGTGCAGGTGGCGCGGGCGATTGCCGGGCGGGAGGGGATTGCGTGGAAGACGCTGACGGTGGCGCGGGGCGGGTCGGCGGACCACAACGCGAACATGGGGTTCGACCCCCGCGGGCCGAAACCGCTACCATGACTGATTCGCCGGGGCGCGGCTTTTTCCGGGGCATCCCGGGCCGCTGAGATGCACCCGTTGAACCTGATCCGGCTTGTACCGGCGGAGGGAAGCGACGTGGCGACGGTGTCGTCCATCACGTTTGGCATTGCACACAGCGTGTGGGCGCTCCACCGCTTGCTGGACTGCGCGGAAGGCCTGAGCGCGGACGACATCGAACGGGACATGGGCATCGGGCCCGGCGGGGTGCGGGAGAACATCGCGCACACATTGGAGGCGATGTTTTTCTTCGCGGATAACTTCGCGGGGCGCGCGTATTTGGAGCGCGATGGGTTTGCGGAGCGTGCACGGACGCTCGCGGGCCTGCGTGGACTGCTGGTGGAGGCGGAGCGGGACCTTCGTGGCGCGATGCTGGGCGCGGGTGGGTTTGGTGGCAAGCAGGTCGTCCCGTGGGACACCGCCGCGGCCGGGTCGTTGCCGGTTGAGGCCGCGGTGGCGCAGACCTTTGATCACGCCGCGCTGCACCGCACGCAGTGCATCAACATGCTGAAACGCCTGGGCGTCTTGCCCGTGCCGGACCTTGATCCATTGACCTTTGTTTCCACGGGCTCGCCGTGGCAGGAGCGTTTGTCATGATGGTTTCTGCTCAATCGACGTCACCGAGTCGCCGCCTGGGTCTGCCGATGCACGGGGCGACGTCTCCGGCGGGGACAGCCAACGTGACTACGCCGGGATCATTCGCTCTCTCGCACGATGTGGGCGGGCCGCTGATGTTCGCGAGCCCGGACACGCCGGGGATGCCTGCGCCCAGCGCGAAGACGGCGTGGGACTTTCTGCCCGAGGGGTGGGGGGTGAGGGGGGCGGCATTCGTAGAAGAGGGCCGAACGGCGAATGGCGAGGGGGCGAATGTTGTCCGTTTCACGACTGCGCGTGGTGAAGCGGTTCAGGTGACGTATCCGCAGGGATTCACGCCGGTGACGCAGTTGGAGCATGCGCGGCTGGGCATCATCACGCCGCAGATGCGGCGGGTGGCGGAGCGGGAGCCGCACTTTGAGGTGCTGTTCCCCGGGCGCGGGGCGGAGGCGGTGCGCGACGAGGTGGCGGCGGGGCGGATGGTGATCCCGGCGAACATCAACCACCTGAAACACAACCTAGACCCGATGTGCATCGGCCGGGCCAGCAAGACCAAGGTCAACGCCAACATGGGCGCGAGCCCGGTTTCCAGCGGCACCGACGAGGAAGTCGAGAAGCTCCAGTGGGCCGAGAAGTGGGGCGCGGACACGGTGATGGACCTTTCGACCGGTGGTGATCTGGACGCGACGCGCGAGGCGATCATCCGCGCGAGCACTGTGCCGATCGGGACAGTGCCGATCTACTCGATGATCATCGGGAAGAAAATCGAGGACTTGGACTGGGCGACGATCGAGGCCAGTTTGCACCACCAGGCGCGGCAGGGCGTCGATTACTTCACGATCCACGCGGGGGTGCGGCGTGGGCACCTGAAGTTTGTCAAGAACCGGCTGATCGGGATTGTCAGCCGCGGTGGGAGCCTGCTGGCGAAGTGGATGCTGGTGCATAACCAGGAAAACATCATGTACGAGCGGTGGGAGGACATCTGCGACATCCTGCGGCAGTACGACGTGACGTTCTCGATCGGCGATGGTCTGCGGCCGGGTGGGCTGGCGGACGCGACGGATGATGCGCAGTTGGCGGAGTTGGAGACGCTGGGGGAACTCACCGAGCGTGCGTGGCGGCGGGGCGTGCAGGTGATGATCGAGGGGCCGGGGCACGTGCCGTTTGACCAGATCGAGTGGAACGCGAAGGTGCAGCGGACGCTGTGCCACGGCGCGCCGTTCTATGTGCTGGGGCCGTTGGTGACGGACATGTTCCCGGGGTATGACCACATCACGAGCTGCATCGGCGCGACGAGCATGGCGTATCACGGCGCGGCGATGCTGTGCTATGTGACGCCGAAGGAACACCTGGGATTGCCGAAGAAGGACGATGTGAAGCAGGGGTGCATCGCGTACAAGATCGCGGCGCACGCGGCGGACATTGCGCTGGGGATTCCTGGGACGCGGGACCGGGATGATGAATTGACCAAGGCGCGGGCGGCGCTCAACTGGGAGAAGCACTTTGAGCTGAGCTTTGACCCCGACACCGCGCGGGCGTACCACGATGAAGATCTGGACGTGGACACGGACTTCTGCGCGATGTGCGGGCACGACTGGTGCAGCGTGCGCATCAGCAAGGAGATCCAGGAGTTCATGAGCGGCAAGGCCGAGGGGTATGAGCGGGTGGGCGCGAACGGCAAGGTGGGTGCGCCGATCAAGTCCGCCGCGTTGACGGCGGAGCAGCAGGAGATTCTGAGCAAGCGCGGGGTGCTGAGCCCGGATGAGATCCACAAGCTGGCGAGCAAGACGAAGAGGGCGATGAAGGAGCAGGCATCGGGCACCGGGCATCAGGCATCGGGGAGGAATGGAGCGAACGAGCGAACGAACGAACGAGGGGGGGCGGGCGCGAACGCCGAATCACGAGTACCGAATGCCGACGCGGTCAAGCTCTCGTGCCACTCGGACTACGTTGATCCTGACACAGCGAAGAAGCTGCAGGCGACGAAGGCGGGGCGGGAGGTGCTGGTGCAGGTGGATGTGAGGCCGGCGATGGGGATTGCGAAGGAAGACCGCGTCGTGTAAGCTATGACCCGTGGCACGCCTTGTGTTCATCGCCTTGACTCTTGCAGCATGTGTGCTGGCACGGTTCACCTTCACGACGGCAGGTGTCAGCAGGTACGTCTCCGTTGCAAGGGCGGATCCACTTCCTGCGGTGTGTGAAGTTCACAAAGTGCCGCTCCATGTTCGGAGCGTGAGAATCAGTTACGGGAAACCGAGTTTCGCGCCACCGTTCGGGGAGTTTCCGCACAACGGCGCGTATCTTTCAGGCGGTTGTGATGTCAGGAGCGAGACGAGCCGGTTAATGCCTGTGTGTGATGAATGCACACGCGGCATGGAAGGTTGGATCAACGAACGGCTCCATGGGCCGTTCTAGCACGACCCCTGTGGGATCTGCCGACTCCTCCAACGTCATCGTCGAGAGCTATCCGTTACACTCCACACTCCCGGCGTCCAGCCACGCGAGCGACTCAAGCGATGTTTGCAGGAAGCGACGCCGGTGGTGAGATGTGGACCGATGAGGAATGGATACCGTGAAGCAACTGATGGGGTGAGCGATTGAGGGGCGCTGCTGACACACGGGTTTCACGAACTTCCGGAAGCACGCGACATGAATCTACCTCCGATCTATGCAAATGTTCCGAGCGACGAGCGGGCCGAGTGCTTGCGACGGGCCGTCCGTCAATGCCTTGTCACTGTCGAGCAGAGGTTCATGGATGAGTTGCGGGTGCTTGCGAAGGTGGAGTTTCCCAAAGAAGCGGAGCACCTTGGCATTGATATTGATGTCTGCGGCTACGCAAGGTTTGATCCCGTCGTGTGGTGTGAATGCGATGGCATTGAGGTGGAATGCGAAGGCGTACGAGTTGTGTCGGAAAGGCCAGTCCGCGTGTGGAGATCGCCAGTCCGGATGTATCAGTCATTGATTGAGCCGGTCACTGTGTGTTCGGATGATATGAAGAGTGAGTGCGGCATCAGCGATGAGGACTGGGGGTACTTCAAGCTAGTCGAGTTGGAATGTCTCTGCTTCATTCGAGAATGCTGGCTCAATGCTGGCGGTGAGCACGTGACTGTGCTCGCGACAACGCAAGAGCACGACTCCGGCTGGATGCTCAACCTCAAGACTGGCGAGTGGGAACCCATGTGATTGCTGGCCCCGCTCTTTCAGCCGCTTGACGGGTGCGAGTCACCGCCCGCTCTGCATGCCCGCTCGTTCTGTCGCGCGCACACTCGCGGCGATGAAGGTACGGTCGGTCGTGTCCGCGGTGCCGGAGCGGTTGACGTCCTTGTTCGCGTTGCCTGCCGGGAGAGATTGCCAGGCGTGGAGATCGTCCACGTTCACGCGTAGGCTGGCGTCGATGTCCTCGGTCGTGCGTGATGCGCGGGCGAGGGGGTCGCCGACGGCGGTCTGCATCCAGGAGAGGCCGGGGATCGCCGTCCACGCGGCCTCGGCCCAGCAGAGGTTGCCGAGGATGAAGTTGTCGGTGAGGTACTTGTTGTCGGGGATCGAATCGGCGAGCGGCTCCCAGACGTTGCCGACGGCGAAGGTGCCGTGTGCGCCCAGGAAGTCGGCGGACTGCTGCTGGGGCGCGAAAGAAAGCTGACCGAGCCCGCCGTAGTCACGGGCGTTGAAGGACTCGATGGTGTTGAAGATCGCGCCGTTGGCGTAGTTGAAGCTGGTGGCGTAGACGGTGCCGGCGCTGGTGCCGCTGGGGGAGAGCGTGGGCACGCCGCTGTGGTTGCTGCCGTACGTTGCGAGCAGGATGACGGGGGTGGTCACGAGGATGCCCTGGCCGGCGGTGAAGGTGAGGTTGGGGCCGACGTAGAAACTGGCCGCGCCGGCGGCGTTGTTATACAGGATGTTGGGCGGGGGCGTGGCGGGCGCGGGGCGGAAGCGGCCGTCGTTCAAGAAGGCGGTCTGGGTCAGTTCGTAGTCGTTGCCGGCGTTGAGCGCGGCGAAGGTTGCGCCGATGTTGTCGAGGTTGGAGCCGTCCTCGTCGAGCAGGACGGTGGCGGTTGCGGTGCTGTAGAGCAGGTTCTGGGCGCGGAGTATGGCGTTCTGGACGTCGGCGACGGTGTCGGCGTCGAGGCGCGCGGTGAGGAGGATGTCGCCGGGGTTGAGGCGTCCGGAGGAGCCGACGGCGCCGTTGGGCTGCCAGGTGGGTCCGGTGCCGGAGCTGGTAAGGGGCTTGTTGTTCAGGATGAACTGGTTGTTCATCGAGAAGAAGGTGCGGGTGTTGCGCGAGTAGGGGTTGAAGATGACGCCGTCGGCGCGGGAATCGCTCGCGTTGCCGGCCTCGGTGCTCGTGAGATCCTGCCACAGGAGCGTGAGTTCGCTCTCGACGCTGGCGCTGGTGCAGTCGTTGCCCGTGAGCTCCGGCAGGAACTGGCCCGGGCCGTCGCCCGGGAAGTCGGCGTTGTTGGGGACGTCGGTGTCCTGCACGCGGTGGGGGAGGCCTTTGGTGAGGATGAGGCAGCGGATGCGCGTGGTGAGGTTGTTGGCCGTGAGGTGGGCGCGGATGGGTGTGCGCAGGTTGGCGATGAAGTTGGCGTAGGAGATGTTGCCCGCGGGCGACGCGGGGACGCCGGTCGTGGCGAGGTTCAGCACGCGCACGGCGGGGTGGACGCCGGGCTGGTTGCCCATGCCGCCCGGGACGCGGCGGGACCCGGCGTAGAACTCGGCGACGGCGAGGGAGTCGGGCGTGCGGCTGTCGTAGATAAGGAGGGCGTCCTCATCGCGGAGCTGCGCAACCGCCGGCGCAGCGCAGCAAAGCACGGCGGCGAGGGCGACGGGGATAGGACCGATATTGCAGCGCATCGCGTGACCACAATACAGAACGCCCGGCGAGCGTCAAGACTTTTCTGGAAGGGGCCCGAATGATGTGCGCAGGCCATGGGCAGCATGTTCCAGGACGAGCGGGCGTCACAGGCTGAACGGCCGGCGGGGGTGGCACAGGGCCGGGTGGCTGGGTCGGGCGGGCCGCCGGACAGGGGCCAAACCGCATGTCGGATTCAGGTGAAGGTCGTCCCGGGCAGCCGTCGCGACGAGGTGGTGGGGGCGCTCGGCGACAGGCTCAAGGTCAAGGTGAGTGCGCCGCCAGAGGATGGGAAGGCGAACGCTGCGGTGTGCGCGTTGATCGCCGCGCGGCTCGGCGTCCACGCGCGGGCGGTGAGTGTGGTGAGCGGGCACGGGAACCCGGAGAAGGTGGTGCGGATTGAGGGGGTGAGTGCGGCGAGCGCGGAGGCCGCGCTGCTGGGCTGACGCGGAGTTCTTACACAAGTCCTAGCGCGAGGGCGATGCCCAGGACAAGGAGCGCGATCGCGACGGTGGTGCGCACGGCGTCGATGGTGACTTCCTTGAGCAGGCGCTTGCCGATGTTGGTGCCGATGAGGGCGGCGACGCAGCCGGTGGCGATGAGCGCCCAGGCGTTGTGCTCGTGCAGGGTGCGGAGGGTGTCGCGGGCCTGGTCCGTCGGGGAGACAGCGCGGGCGGTGAGCAGGGCGGCGACCACGTAGACGAGGAGGCGCGTGGTGTCGACGGCGACTGCGCAGACCGCGCGCGTGCCGACGAGGGCGTCTTTCGACATGTCGGTACGAACGAGGAACGCGCTGCGGAGCGCACCCTGGTGGCCGGAGAGCCCGCCGAAGAAGCCGGAGAGGAGACCGCCCATCCACAGGAGGTTGCGGGGCAAACCCCACTTGGATGTTGCGGGGGTGAGTTCGAGGATGGCGAAGGTGATCATCATGACGCCGATGACGAGGCCGATCATCGTGACTTCAAAGGAGCGGCTGGAGAGCGTGTAGGTGTGGAGCGTGTGGCCGTCCGCGAGCAGCGTGAGGAGCCACGCGCCGGCGAGGGCACCGATCACGGAGAAGCCGGCGAAGATGGCCGTGATGCCGCGGTCGGCATGGCGGGCCATGAGAGCCACTTTGTAGAGGTTGTTGGCCAGGTGCACCATGGCTGTTGCGCCGATGGCAACCTCGACGGGCATGAAGAGCGCGAACGCGGGCAGTAGGAGCGTGCCCAGGCCGAAGCCGGAGAAGAACGTGAGGCCGGCGGCGAAGAGGGCGACGAGGGTGATGGTGAGGTAGGGGAGCGTGGGCGAGGGTACGGGGTGGCGCTGCGGGTGTGCGATGCCGAAGCAGGCATCGAGGCACACGGCATCGAGGCATCAAGCAGTGCGGCATCGAGCAAATGAAAACGAGCGGCCGGGTGGCCGCTCGGGAGTCTGCATGGGGAGGGGGTCGCGGGGGCAGGATGCCCCCGCCCCGGGGTTACTTTGCGATGTTCTGCTTCAGGAAGCGGCTCATGCGCTTGGCAAAGAGGAGACGGTTCTCGAGCTTTGCGAAGCCGTGGCCTTCGTCGTGGAAGTAGCACTGTTCGGGGTCGTAGCCGCGGCGCTGGAGGGCCTCGGCCAGCTGCATGGCCTCACCGACAGGGACGCGTGGGTCGTTCAGGCCGTGGGCGATCATCATGGGGACGTTGATCTTGTCGGCGCGGGCGAGGCTGGAGATGGAGTTGAGGAACTCCGGGTCCGTGAGCGGGCCGTACTCGGCCTCGCGGAGCTTCCGGCGGTAGCCGGAGGTCTGCTCCAGGAACGTCTTCATGTTGACGATGCCGACGACGTTGATCGAGGCGCCGAAGAGGTTCTGTTTCTGCGCGCCCTGCTGCGTGCGTTCGGTGTCTTCCACCTGAGTGGCGACGGCCATGAAGCCGCCGTAGGACCCGCCGTACGCCGCCATCATGCCGGGCTTGCTGTAGCCGTTGTTCACGAGCCACTGGGCGGCGTCCACGCCGTCGCTCACGCTCTTCCAGCGGTTCTTGTAGTTGTCCATCATCTGGTACTCGCGGCCGTAGCCGGTGCTGCCGCGGACGTTGGGCTGGAGGACGCCGAAGCCCTCGCTGAGCAGGTACTGGACGGTGCGGTCAAAGCCGGGGCGGAACTGGCCCTCGGGGCCGCCGTGGTAGTTGACGACGAAGGGAATGGCGGTGCCCTTCTTGTAGTTGGGGGGCAGGTAGAGGAACGCGGGCACTTCGAGCCCGTCCTTGGCCTTGAACTTGATGAGCTGCTCGAGCGGGAACTGGGTGAGGTCCAGGCCCTGGGTATCGGCGAAGGTGAGCTGGCGCGGGGGCTTGGCGGCCTGTCCGGCGGCGGGGACGTCGAACACGTACGCGAGGCCGGGCGTGCGGGCGTTGTTGAGCGTGTAGATCATGCGGCTGCCGACGAACGAGGTGAGGCCGACGGTGCCGGGCTCCATCGCGGGCAGTTGCACGGGCTCGAACGAGGGAAGGCGGTAGAGGTGGGGGACGCCGTAGCCGTCTTCGTTGGTGACGACGGCCAGCAGCGTGCGGGTGTCGTTGATGGTGGCACCGTCAACCTCGAACTTGTCGAGGGAAGGGATGGGCTTGGAGAGCTTGCCGTCCGCGTTGATGAGGAAGAGGCGGGCGATGCCCTGCTCGTGGTCGCTCGTGATGAGGATCGACTTCTCGTCGGGCATGTAGCCCACGGCGCTGGCCGCGGCGGTCTCGCCTTCCTTCAGGAAGAGGGCGTTGAGTGAGCGGAGGTCGCCGCTGCTGGCGGAGAGCTCGTGGAGCTGGCTGTCGCTGGCGGAGCGGAACTCGGCGACGAGGAGGCGGCCGGCGTCGCGGGTCACGTCGGAGCAGTCCCAGGAACCGGGCTTGTCCAGCAGTTTGGTGCTCTTGCCGGTGGTGGGCTTGCCGTCGGCGTCCTTGCTGCCGGCGGGGAGGAAGTCGTAGCGGTAGACGTGGAAGTCGTTGGGGCTCGTGTCGTTGGCGGTGTAGATGAAGCCCGAGTTGTCGTGCAGCCACACCTGGGGCGTGTGGATCGCGGCCTCATTCACGAGGAGGGGCGTGAGGTTGGAACCTGCCTTCACGCTCTGCGCGTCGGTGTTGGACTGGTCCACCAGGTAGACCTGGAGCCTCTCGTTCCCGCCGAAGGCGGTCATGGCGAGGAGCTTGGACGAGTCGTGCGACAGGGAGTAGCCCGTGCAGCCATCGGCGAAGCTGGTGAGGGGCGTGAGCTTGGTCGTGGGGCCGGCGGTCGGGTTGTTCCCGTTGACGCGGAAGAGTTGCCACACGCCGTCGGGCCAGTCGCGGACGTAGAGGGTGTTGTCGTTCGCCAGCACCGGGGTGCCGGGGGCCCGCAGCTTGAAGAACTTCTCGATGCCGGGCCCGACGTCCACCAACCCCGGCGCGGCGTGGTGCTGCGCGGCTGGCTGGGACGTGGGTTCGGCGGCCAGCGGGCTGGCCTGTTGGCTCGCGCACCCGGCGAGGGCGGCGAGCGTCAGGGCAGATAGTGCGAATCGCATCATGAGCAGTACTCCTGTGTGGTCTGGTGGTATGGTAGTGGACGGGCGCTGTTACATATGCCGAGCCGGGGCGGCGGATCGGCCGTTAGGGCGGCGTTGCGGTGAGGTCGGGGGTGCTCTCTGCGGGCATGGAGGCCAGGCGGCGTTTGACGGCGAACACGGCAGTGACCGTGCCGAGGAGCGCGAGGACAGCGCTCACGAAGTAGACCATCCCCGGGACATGGAAGCGGGCGCCGCCCCTGATGGAAAAAGCAAAGACGTAGCCACCGATCAGCGGGCCGACGATGCTCGCGAGGTTCTGGACACTTGTGAGAGCCCCCTGCACGCGCCCCTGCTCGCGGGGTGAGACGCGGTGCGTGATCAGCGCTTGTGCGGCAGGCATGGCGATGCCGCCGAGGCTGGTCGCGACGATGGTGGCGTAAATCATCCAGCCCTCGGTTGCCAAGGCATAGCCGGTGAAGCCGCAGACCGACATCGCGAGCCCCAGGATGAGGGAGCGCGTTTCACCCAGCGCGGGGATGAGTTTGCGGGCGAGCCCGCCCTGGACGACGATCGCGCAGATGCCGACGGTGAACAGCGAGAGGGCGGAGTGGAACTCGTCCCAGCCGTACCTGTGGCCGGTGTAGAGGATCCACGTGGAATGCAGGGCGAACTGGGCAGCGTTGATGAGGAAGAACGAACCGGCGAGTGTAAAGACAAACGGGTACTTGCGCAGGCCGTGGAGCGCGCCGACGGGGTTGGCCCGCGCTTTGTCAAAGGCGTTCGCGCGGTGGGCCTTGTCGAGGGACTCAGGCACGACGAAGTAGCCGTAGAGCCAGTTGATGAGCGTGATGGTGCCCGCGGCGTAGAACGGGTAGCGGATGTCGCCGTGCCATGTGAGCCCGGTCTTGAAGAGTGCCAGTTCCGGCGCCGCCAGCAGCCCGCCCATGAGCGGGCCGATGGTGAACCCCAGGCCAAAGGCGGCGCCGATCATGCCGAACGCGGCGGCGCGTTTCTCGGGCGCGGTGATGTCCGCGATGTAGGCGTTCGCGGTCGCCATGCTGGCGCCGGACAGGCCGTTCAGGGCGCGCGTCACGAACAGCCAGGGCACGGTGGGTGCCAGCGCCATCGCGAAGTAATCGAGACCCGAGCCAAAGAGCGCCGAGAGGAGCACGGGCCTGCGGCCGAAGCGATCGGAGAGCGCTCCAAGCACGGGCGCAAAGAAGAACTGCATGAGGGCGTAGGTTGTCCCGAGCCACGCGACGATCGGTGCCGCCACGGCTTCGGCCTCACCGGGGGAAGAGGCGACAAAGCCGTTGTCGGCCTGGAGCTTCATCACAAGGTGCGGCGCGACAGGGATAAGCAGGCCAAAGCCCAGCACGTCCAGAAGGAGCGTGATGAAGATAAAGATGACGGCGGGCTTGCGCTGCACGGGGCGGGAGAGTAGTTCGTCGGCGGGTAACACGCGGCTGACGGGGTTGTGGTGGGCGGCAGATCGAGTACACTGGGAGCGTTTCGTGAGGGCGGAGGAACCATGAGCGATCCATTCAGTGCATTGCGGGAGGCGCTCAAAGTTTCGCCGGACAACGTGCCGCTGCGTCGGCACTTGGGCGAGTCGTTGTTGAAAGCCGGTCTTCTTGAAGAGGCGGAGCAGGAACTGCGCATCGTCGTTCAACGCGCCCCTGACGACGAGGGGGCGGCCCTGATGCTCGCCACGGTGTTCCTCCGGCGCGCCAAGGCCGCGCAGGCGATCGTGATCGTTGAGGATTGGGCCCGGCGGGGCGGTGCGTCTTCGGCGATGCTTGTGCTCTACGCGCGCCTGCTGCTCCACGATGGCCAGCACACCGCAGCGGTGCACCAGTACAAGCAGGCCATGATGATGGGCGGTGCCCAGCGCGACCAGACCCTGGAGAAGGACCTGGGTCTGCTGCCCGCCGCGGCCGGCGGCGGCTCTGGGCCGGACCTGGATCACAACGACGAAGGCGACGACGAGGACGGCGGTCGCATCCGTCAGCGAGCGGACGATGGGCCGCGGATGATCTCGCCCGATGACCTGGAGCGTCCGAAGACGACGTTCGCCGACGTGGGCGGCATGGACCACGTCAAGCAACAGGTCAACCTCAAGATCATCCAGCCGCTGCGCCAGCCCGAGCTCTACAAGGCGTACGGCAAGAAGGTGGGCGGTGGCGTGCTGATGTACGGCCCGCCCGGCTGCGGCAAGACGCACCTGGCCCGGGCCACCGCAGGCGAGGTGCAGGCTCACTTCCTTGCGGTGGGCATCCACGATGTGCTCTCCATGTGGATGGGGCAGAGCGAGCAGCAGCTGCACGCGTTGTTCGAGCAGGCGCGCGAGCACGCGCCGTGCGTGCTGTTCTTTGATGAGGTCGATGCGCTCGGGGCCTCGCGAAGCGATATGAGGACGAGCGCGGGGCGGCAGCTCATCAACCAGTTCCTGTCGGAACTGGACGGCGTGGAGCAGAAGAACGACGGCGTGCTGGTGCTGGCAGCGACCAACGCCCCGTGGCACCTGGACCCCGCGTTCCGTAGGCCCGGGCGATTTGACCGCATCATCTTTGTGCCGCCCCCAGATGGCGCTGCCCGGGCCGCGATCCTCGACATCCACCTGCGCGGCAGGCCGACAAAGGACGTGGACCTGGAGGCGGTCGCGAAGAAAACGGAGGGCTTCTCCGGCGCGGACCTGCGCGGCGTCGTGGACCGTGCCGTCGAAGAGAAGCTTGAGGAGGCCCTCGCCAAGGGCTTCCCCTCGCCCGTGACCACCAAAGACCTGCTCGCGGCGGCCAAGAGCGCCAGGGCGACGACCACCGAGTGGTTCTCCGCCGCGCGGAACCATGCGCTGTACGCGAACCAGGGCGGTCTTTATGACGACATCCTCTCGCACCTGAAGATGAAGTGAGGGCGCGTGCAGCATTCACCAGCGTCGGCAATGAGGCAGCGCGGGCAGATCCTGCTGGAGCAGGGGCGGTATGACCTTGCCGAGCGGGAGTTCCGCGGGGCGCTCTCGCAGGACCCCGGGGATGCCGATGCGCACGCGCGACTTGCTATCTGCCTAATGGAGAGCAAGGACAAGCGAAAACTGGATGAGGCTCTCGACGAGGCCAGCCAGGCGGTGGGGCTCGCACCGGATTGGGCTTTCACGCACTATGTGACGGCTCTTGTGCACGACCGCAAGGGCAGCCCCGGCGAAGCGATGCGGGCGGCCAAGCAGGCGCGGGAGATGGAGCCTGACAACCCGCACTTTCACACGCTGATCGGGCAACTGCTCTTGGATCGGTACGATTGGGCCGGTGCACTCGACGCCGCACAGACGGCGCTCGCGCTCGATCCAGAGGATGTCAGCGCGAACAACCTGCGTGCGGTGGCCCTGACCAAGCTGGGCAGGAAGCAGGAGGCGGGCGCGACCATCAGCGAGGCGCTGCGGCGCGACCCCGAGAACGCCATTACCCACGCCAACATGGGTTGGAAGCTGCTGCATGAAGGCAGGGCGAAGGAAGCAGGGAACTCCTTCCGAGAAGCGCTGCGGCTGGAGCCCGGCAACGAGTGGGCGCGGCAGGGGCTGGTCACCGCGCTCAAAGCCCACAACCCGATCTACGGGCTCTTCCTGCGGTACGCGCTCTTCATGGGGCGGCTCAGCCCGCAGGTGCAGTTTGGGCTCATGGTGGGGATGTTCTTCCTGCCGCGCCTGGTGCGGGCGGCGACCAAGTCCAATCCCACGCTCGAGCCGTACGGCCGCGGGCTGCTCATCGCCTACACCGTGGTGGTGGTGTCCACGTGGCTTGCCGACCCGTTGTTCAACCTGCTGCTGCGGGTGCATCCCTTGGGCAGGCACGCCGTGAACGGGCGAGAGAAGTGGCAGGGGACGGTGCTGGGGTTCTACATCCTGCTGACCTTCGCGTGCCTGGGGCTCTGGCTCTCCATGCGTGCGGACGACCTGCTCTTCGCCGCCGCTGCAATGATCTTCGCGGCGATGCCCATGACCTCGGCCATCATGCGCACCGGCGCGGGCGGCATCATCATGTGGTGCTTTGGCGGCGTCGCGACAGCGCTCGCGTTGGCGGGTGCCGGGCTCGCGGCCGCGGGGCTGCCCATCGCTTCCACCGCGTGCCTGGGCGCGATCATCTGCGTGGCGGTATCGACATGGGTGTCGGCGGGGACGAGCCTGTCGCGGAAGCTGAGGTAAATGGTGAGAGCTTGAGCGGTAGCGGGTGTATCGAACTTCCACGCGTGCAGCGTTGCACAGCAGGTTGTCTTCAAGCCTGATTGCGCGCATGAGCCAGAGAGACCCGGATGAGCTCATACGGGACCTTGCCGCCCAACTCTTCCCAGATCCGCTTGAGTCGGTCGCCACCCACCCGCCGATAGGCTTCCGTCACGCGCGCGTGCGTCCCATCATCCACCCACGCCGAGACCGACCGTGGCCTGGTCTCCTCGATCCACTGGCACAGGTAGTCGCACACGGTGCTCGGCGTGCGTCCCAGTTGCTCCGCCGCCTCGGCCAATGGCGTGCCGTCCGCGAAGAGCGCTGCCGCGCCGGGGTTGAGCCTGCGCGAGGACCTGGGCTTGGGCACTGGCAGCGGGCGACCCGCGGGCACGCCGCCATCGATGTCCATCTCGAGCCCACGCTCCGTGCAGAACCGAACCACCTCCCGCACGAACGACTCGCCAAACTCCTTGAGTTTGATCTCGCCGATGCCGCGCACGCCCAGGAGCGCCCGGGTGCTGCTGGGCCGCGCCTTGGCCATTTCCTCCAGCGTTGCATCGCTGAAGACCAGGTACGGCGGCACCTTCTTCTCCTGGGCCACCTCACGCCGGAGCACCCGCAAGGACTCAAACAGCGCCTGCGCATCGGCGTCGAGCATGCCCGAGCCCGCGTTCAGCGGCACGCTCGGCAGGTGCTGCGGGTTGGTCGCGGGCTCATAGAACCGCACCTGCGCCTGGTTCTTCAGCACCTGCGCGGCGGTGGGTGTGAGGCGGAGTGTGGAGTACCCATCGTCGCTCTGCGCCAGGTGCCCCATCGCGAGCAGTTGCTGCACGCACCGCTGGATCTGCTCCTTGGGCAGCGTGCCCAGCAGCCCGTAGGTCGAGAGCTGGTCGTGCCCGCGCTCCAGCACCTTCGCGGAGCGCGAGCCGCGGAGCACGTCAATCACGTACGAAGCGCCAAACGCCTGCCCCACGCGGTACACGCACGACAGAATCTTCTGCGCGATCTCTTGCGACCCATCGACCTCGCGCAGGCCGCCGAGACAGATATCGCACGCACCACAGCCGGCTGCACCTTCGCCAGAAGTCGCGGGCGGCTTGTACACCTGCCCAAAGTACGCCGCGAGCGCCGCGTGCCGGCACTCGCTCGCGGCGACGAACTTCTGGACATGCCCGAGCAACTCCCGCTGCACACGCAGGCCCTGGGCGATGCTCTCCGGGTCCGCGCTGCTCTCGCTCGCGCCCAGTTCCATGAGTTTGTTCCAGCGCAGCACGTCCTGCGGCCCAGTGAACAGCACGCACTCGCTGGGCAGCCCATCGCGCCCGGCGCGCCCCGTTTCCTGCTGGTAGTGCTCGATTGTTTTGGGCATCGCGGCGTGGATGATGCAGCGCACGTCGCTGCGATCAATGCCCATGCCGAACGCCACCGTTGCGCACACGATGTTGAGGCGCTCATCGATGAAGTCCTGCTGCACCTTCGTGCGGGCCACCGGCGACATCCCCGCGTGGTACGCCCTCGCCTTGTAGCCCGCGGCCGTCAGGTCCGCCGCGAGCGATTCCGTGTCCTTGCGGCTGATGCAGTAGATGATCGCCGCGCGGTCCTTGTGGGCTTTCAGTACGCTGATGGCCTGCCACACCAGGTCCGTGCGCGTCACCACCCGGTACGTGAGGTTGGGCCGGTCAAAGTCGCCCACCATCACGTCCGCATCGGTCATGCGGAGCTGAGCGACAATGTCCTCGCGCACGCGTGGCGTGGCGGTAGCAGTGAACGCGTGGAAAGGCACGCCCGGGAAGATGTCGCGCAGTTCCGCCAGCCGCCGGTACTCGGGCCGAAAGTCATGCCCCCACTGGCTGATGCAGTGCGCTTCGTCAATAGCGAACGCGTCCAGCCCGCCCTTGTCGTGGATGCGGGCAAGCCACGAGAGGAACCCCGCCGTCAGCAGCCGCTCGGGCGAAACGTACAGCAGTTTGCACTCGCCGCTGGTCACGCGGGCGCGGATCTCTGCCGCGTCGTCGGTGTGGGTCGTGCTGTTGAGAGCCTCCGCCGGGAACCCCGCCAGGTGCAGGCCGTCCACCTGGTCCTTCATCAGCGCGATGAGGGGCGAGACGACAACGGTGAGGCCGGGCCGCAGTACCGCCGGCAACTGAAAGCACAGGCTCTTGCCGCCGCCGGTGGGCATGACCAGCAGCGAGTCTCGCGCTGCAAGCGCGGCGGCAATGGCGCGGTCCTGGAGGGGGCGCAGGGTGGAGTAGCCCCAGTACTGCTGGAGGGTGGGGAGGATGTCTAGGGATGAGAGAGCGATGCGCACCACGGAGGGTAGAAGGCGTTTGGCACCTACCAACCCATTGCTGATCCGGACACATGCAGCTTTGAGCCGAGGTATTGTGCAACGTGTTGCCACGCTTCAGCGTGGAGCTTGCTGTCAGGATTTGCAGACTTGCTCGCCAGTTCAATGTTTGTGGTGGCGGTCTTGTACGCCAAGGTAACTAGCTGGCGAGTGACGGGAACGCTGCTACCAGCATAGTCGATGACCCACTCACGCGACTCGTCTTGAATGATGAACTTCAGACATTCCCGAGCTGCTTCGCGCTCGAACAAATCCGCTGAGCTCGTGAAGTCTTCAAGCCAACCGTACAATTCGTCCGAGACAACCAGACGACACCAGTTCTTGGGTTGTTTGCCGCACTCTTCCTTGCTCCGCAGGTTCTTTGGAGGCAATCGCTCGAGGTCGTAGGCTTCTTGAAGTACTGGCCCGAGCAAAGCGCCATTTTGTGAGATCATGCCGATCCCGACTGTGGCCGCTCCGCGCATCGGGATGCCGCGGGCCATTGACGATAGAAACTGAGAACTTGCATTCGTCATGAGTCTCATGACGCCCCTCGCATTAAGCCGGCCTGCTTTCGTCTGAAGTGGTACCGCGACAACAATTGCATCGCTCATTCGTTGCACCAACGCATCGGTCACGGCGTCTGAGAGTCGATTGAGGTAGTCACTGCGCTGTGCTGGAGTTGGTGGGCCGAGCTTCGCGTTAATCTCGCGCTCCACCTCCGCAGCCGTTAACTGTGGTAGTTCAACGCTTAGTGATTCGCGTAATTTCTGAGCGTTCTTGTCTAGCCACTCGAACCACTCTGCTCGCTCGCTCAGAGGTTGCAGTTCAACTGGCGTCACGTCCTTCATGAGGCGCCGGGTTAGCGGTGTCTGTAGTCGGCGGACGCCAATTGCATCCATCCACACCACCAGATAGTCGCTCCATGCAGGGCTCATGTTTGCAATACCCCCGTCTTGAACTCTGCCGAGTAATCCCACCCCTGGTTTGCCGCGTCCAGCGCCGCAATCAACTCCTCCCGCGTCCTGTGCGGCTCGATGATCCGGTCCAGCCAGCCGCGGCTGGCGGCGTGCCGGATATCCGCCTGCTCCGTGTACGCCGCGTGGATCGCGCCGTAGATCTTCTCGTGGGCCGCGGCGTCGATGGTTTCGCCCTTGCGTTTGCGGCTGGCTTCCTCGATCTGCGTCAGCACGCCCGTCGCCTGGTTCGCGCCCATCACCGCGCACTTGGCGTTGGGCCACGCGAACGACAGGAACTGGTCGAAAGCCCGCCCGCACATCGCGTAGTTGCCCGCGCCGTAGGAGCCGCCCACGATCACCACGATCTTGGGCACCACGCAGTTGGCCATGGCGTTCACCATCTTCGCGCCCGCGCGGATGATGCCCCCCTGCTCGCTGTCGCGCCCCACCATGAAGCCGGTGGTGTCGTGCAGGAACACGATGGGGATCTTCCGCTGATTGCAGTCCATGATGAACCGCGCGGCCTTGTCCGCCGAGTCGTCGTAGATCACGCCGGGCATCTGCACGGCCTTGCTCGGCCCTGTCTTCCCGCCGGGCATGGTGCGGGTCACGATCTTCTTCTGGTTCGCCACGATGCCGCAGGGGTGCCCGCCGATCTTCGCGTACCCGCAGACGAGAGACTGGCCGTAGTCGGCCTTGTACTCATCAAAGTCAGGGCAAAGCCCCTCCCCCGCGGGGGGAGGGGTTGGGGAGGGGTTGGGCTTTGTCTGTGCGCTCGCCAACCCCTCCCCGGCCCTCCCCCCGGGGGGGAGGGAGGAAACACCGGCATCCACGATGCACGCAATGATCTCTTTCGCGTCGTACTGGGAGCCGGGCTTGTCCGTGAAGTGGTCGTAGACGCGAGCGACATCGTGGAAAGGTTGCGACGAAGAAGACGCCACGGCACCACGGCATCCATCATGGGACTTGGGCATCGAGTCGCCGTACTTGCTTACGAGCGACCGCACCCTCTCAATCGCGTCCTCGTCCGTCTTCTCCTTGAAGTCGATCGTCCCGCTGATGCTCGCGTGCATCGCCGCGCCGCCGAGTTCCTCGTCCGTCACCTCCTGCCCGATCGCGGCCTTCACCAGCGCCGGCCCCGCGAGATAGAGCCCCGAGCCCTCCGTCATGATGAGCGTGTCGCACAGCACCGGCAGGTACCCACCGCCCGCGACGCAGTAGCCCATGATCGCCGCGATCTGCGGGATGCCCATCGCGCTCATCACCGCGTTGTGCCGGAAGATGCGCCCGAAGTCGTCGGTGTCCGGGAAGACATCCTCCTGCATCGGCAGGAATACGCCAGCACTGTCCACGAGGTAAATGAGCGGCAGCCGCGCCATCATCGCGATCTGCTGGGCCCGGATGATCTTCTTGCATGTCATCGGGAAGAACGCACCCGCCTTCACCGTCGCGTCGTTGGCGATGATCATGCACCGCCGCCCCTGCACCACGCCGATGCCGGTGACCACGCCCGCCGCGGGCGCCCCGCCAAACTCCTTGTACATCTCGTGTGCCGCCCACAGCCCGAGTTCTTGGAAGGGGCCAGCAGCCGTCTTCCCCGATGTCTGCTGACCAGAGCCCGACGGCCTGTCCACCAGCAGGGCAATCCTCTCACGCGCGGTCAGGCGGCCCTTCTCGTGCTGACGGTCAATCGCTGCCTTCCCGCCCCCGTCGCGGATCGCGGCCTCCGTCACAAGGAACTCATCGGTCAGGCTGCGCAGCGAAGAAAGGGTGGGGCTTGCCATAAGGTGGCAAGGGTAGGGGAACGTGCGGCTGTCCACCTGCCCAAACGAACGAGCCCGAACGTATCGGCTCGCAGCCCGAACACCCCGGTTGCACGCGCTTCCTGGTTCACACGTACTGGTACACGATCGGCGCGACCACCTCCGGGTGCAGGCTCGCGTGCACCGGGCACGCGTGCCCAACCGCTTCCACCCGCGCACGCATCTCCACCGGCACCCCCGGCAGCGTCACCGTCACCGGCAGCCTCGCAATCCGCCGCGGCGAGGGCGGCGTGCTCATGTGCTTCTCTATCGTGGCTGTGGCCCCATCAATCTTGAACCCGTTCCGCTCGGCATACATCGCGATCGTCGTCAGGATGCACGACGCGAGCCCCGACGCCACGAGGTCCGTCGGGCTGAAGGCGCTCGCATCCCCCCCGATGTCCTTGGGCGCATCCGTCCGCAGGGTGGCCCCTTCGGGGTGCGTCAGGTCGCACTTCTTGCTGCCCGCATAACGGACATGGATGGTGAGCATTCGGGAGGGTACGGCGGCCGGTCGGGCCGCACGCCCGGGGCGAGTGGAATCCGTGAGCCCACTTTGCGAATCATTGCCCGTGGCCACGCGTGCAACCGCATGAGCGTTCATGTATGCTGTGGCTGTTCGGGCGCCCGCCGGTCGGGGGGCCGCCCATCCAAGCGAAGGAGACGGCGATGAGTGGACGTACACAGGCGGCGTGGGTGATCGGGGCATTCGTCAGCGCGGGGTCTCTCCTCGCCATCCCGGCGGCGTCGGGCCGCCCCGTGCCGCTGGTGCTCCTGGCCCAGCAGCAGGAGCAGATCACCAAAGACAGCGTGATCGCCGGCACGATGGACATCGACTTCGCCACACGCACGAGCAAGGACACAAGCGGCGACCTCAAGCAGGGCTCCCCGGCCCTGGGCGTCAAGGACTCGTACAAGTTCAACCTCACCGTCGCAGAGACGACAAGGTTCTCCGGCACCGTCACCCGCCAGCCAAACCTGTACGGCAAGACGATGGGCCGCAAGAAGCAGGACGCCCAACTCTTCTACAGCGTCGATATGGCCGTCCGCAACCCCAAGGACCTCAAGCAGGAAAAGACCGTCGGCAAGTGGGTCGGCACCGTCCCCTTCGATACCGCCTCAGGAGCCTTTGACCTCGCCGGCGGCAAGGACAAGGAGAGCGCCCTCCGCATGGCCGTGGACGCCGTGGGACGCGCACCCGCATTCACCGACGCATTCCGCGGCAAGCTCGTGGGCAAGGCCGAGGCTAAGGAGTCCCTCGCGTCCTACACGTTCAAGCGCGTGGTGGGCGGTCGCACCGTCTCGGTGGTCGTGAAGAAGAGCGACCCCATGCGGTTCGACAACCTCGTCCTTGCCAAGGGCCCCGCCGAGACCTACCCAACGACCACCGTCGTGGGCCGCCTCGACTACGACTACGAGACCGGCAACTGGTACACCGACCGCATCCGCTTCGCCTACGAGCTCGACGGCAAGGAGTTCGAGGACGTCGTCACCGGCTCCATCAAGTGGGTGGAAGACCCCGACCGCGCCACCAACGGCAAGGGCTACTACGAGTTCAACCTCCGCTTCAACGAGGAGAGCGCCAAGAAGTCCGGCGAGAGCGCCGCGTTCGAGAAGATGTCCGAAGAGGACGCCTTCTTCGCTATCGACGACAGCGTGCCTGCCCTGACCGGCCGCGTCACGTACGTGGACACCATGAGCGGCGAAACCGTGACGACCAGCAAGGTCACGTACGACCTGCACGCCAACAAGCTGACGAAGCAGCAGGTCATGAACTTCTTCAAGCTCTGGCTCGTCGCCATCGGCCCCACCAACGACGAGTAATCCCGCCCGAATGACGCTCAGGGGGCGGCCCGGCCGCCCCCTGTTATGCACAGGTGGATTCTCCTGAACTTCCGCACCTCCCGAAGGATGCTCCCCGATGACCCTGTCTCTCTTTGCACGCCTCGCGCACCAGCACAACCCGGTTTCCCTGGATGACCGCCGCCGGTTCCTGAAGGCGTCGCTCGCCGTCGGCGCCGGGCTCATGCTCAGCAACGCCGCGGGCGCATTCGCCCGCACCGGCGTCGGCGCCAAACGCGTCGTTGTGGTGGGTGGCGGCTTCGCGGGCCTCGCCTGCGCGTACGAGCTCAAGGCCGCGGGCTGCGACGTCACGCTCGTCGAGGCCACCAACCGCGTCGGCGGCCGCGTCTTCAGCCTGAGCAAGGCGCTCGGCACCGAGTTCATCCCCGGCCGCAACATCGAGGGCGGAGCCGAGCTCATCGGGTCCAATCACCCGCTCTGGGTTGCGTACAAGGACCGGTTTGACCTTGAATTCCTCGACCTCCACGAGAGCGAGATGGACTACCCCATCATCCTCAATGGCAAGCTCATCAGCGGCGAGGAGTCCGCCAAACTTTACGAAGAAATGGACGCCGCGCTCGCGACGCTCAACGCCGATGCCGAGCCCATCGACGCCGATGCGCCCTGGTCAAGCGCCAACGCCGCGGCCATCGACAAGCAGTCGATCGCGGACCGTATCGCGAAGATGGAGTGCTCCGACCTCTGCAAGGCGGGTGTCACCGCGCAGCTCACGGGCGACAACGGCGTCGCCTGCACCAAGGCCAGCCTCCTGGGCATGCTCGCCGCCATCAAGGGCGGCGGCCTTGAGAAGTACTGGAGCGAGTCCGAGGTCGCCCGTTGCAAGGGCGGCAACAACGCCCTCTCCTCGGCGTTCGCGAAGGAACTGGGCGACCGCATCAACCTCCGCCTGCCCGTGCGGAACATCGACGTCCGCAGCGACAAGTGCATCGTGACCTGCGCCGACAGCCGCACCATCGAGTGCGACGAGGTCGTGCTCGCCGTGCCGCCCAGCGCCTGGGGCCGGGTGAAGGTTGCGCCTGGCCTGCCCGCGCTGCTGAGCGCGGAGACCGGCATCCAGATGGGCATCAACACCAAGTACCTGAGCCACGTGAAGCGCCGCTACTGGCAGGACCACAACATGGACCCGGTCGCCCTCACCGACGACATCGCGTCTTGGACCTGGGACGCCACCGATGCACAGGACGAGCCCGAGGGTGAGGGCGAAGACGCAAACCCCAACCCGAAGGAGCGCGTCGCGTGCCTCACGGCGTTCGCAGGCGGCCCAGGCGCTGAGCACGCCCGCTCCATGTCCAGCGAGGAACGCCGCAAGGCATACGGCGCGATCCTCGAGAAGCTCTACCCGGGATACACCGAAAACCTCGTCGAATCCAGGTTCATGGACTGGCCGAGCATGCCCTTCACGGGAGCCGGCTACTCGTTCCCGGCCCCGGGACAGGTCACGACCGCCGGCCCGCTCATGGCCAAGCCCCACGCCGGCCGCCTGCACTTCGCCGGCGAGCACACGTGCTACAAGTTCGTGGGCTATATGGAGGGGGCGTTGCAGAGCGGCGTCGCCGTGGCCCGCAGAATCACCGGCGTCGAGAGCAGCGTGCTGGAGTCCGCGCGTTGACCAACAAACCGGAACAGACCCAACCCCTCACGCACGAGCACCGCCTGCTCATCGCGTCGCAGTTCGGCCTCATCTTCGAGTGGGCGGCTGCCGCCGGGCTCGATATGGAGAACGAGAGCGAGGACGCGCCCGACACACCCGACATTCTCGATGAGATCATCCGGTGGTGGCACGCACAGCCCGAGGACGCGCGCCCGGAGCGCGACGACACGGTCTTTGCGATCGGCATCGCGCTCGGGGACTTCCTCCGCCATGTACTCGACGTGGAGTGGTGCACCATCGACGGACCCGACGGCGTCGAGTTCGCGCTCTTGAACGAGAAGGGGGACGGGCAGCACCTCTTTTGGCCGATCAGCACAGTGCACAAGCGGTTCGACGGCAGCCCCGACGGGCTGGTCTGCGACTTCCTCGACGGGCTCTTCGAGAACGAGCTCGTTCAGGCGTTGCAACGGGCGGAAGGGGATGAGCCCGAGCCGCTCCTCCCGGATGAGGAATAGCCGCCCATCCATGCACACCGTTGCGGCCTACCGCGCATCCGCCCGCGGCTTGCCGTCGTCCGCAACCGGGCCGCCCGGCACGCCGCCCTGCTCCCGGGCCTTCATCTCCGCCTGCCGGCCGTAGTCGATCGCCTCGCCAAGGATGCGTGCCGACTCCTGCGGCGCATGGAACCCCATCGAGTTCTCCGCGCTCACAAAGTCCAGCCGCCACTGCGCCTTGCGCTGCAGCGCCCGTGCGTCCCTGAGCTGCTCGTCGGTTGCGCCCTTGCCCGCGGCGGACTGGATCGTCTGGATGGCCGCAAGCACCGCGTCCTCGGCCCGGTCCATCAGCTTCTTGGTGCGGTCCTGGATCGCCTCGACCCGGCCCTTGATCTCGTCCTCGCTGTACGGGTGGCAGACCTGGCACGCCTTCGCCGCGTTCAGCAGCGGGCTGCGGATGTGGTGGTCACTCACCTTGATCGCGCCCTCGCGCTTGTACGGCATGTGGCAGTCCGCGCACGACACCCCCGAGCGAGCGTGGATGCCCTGGCTCCACATCTCAAACTCCGGGTGCTGGGCCTTGAGCGCCGGTGCGCCGCTCTCGGCGTGCTTCCAGTCCGTCCATCCCACCTCGTCGTAGTACGACTCGATCTGCTCGACCTTCAGCCCCTTGTGCCACGGGTAGGTGACAACCTTGCCCTCGCCCTTGAAGTAGTACTCCACGTGGCACTGGCCGCACGCCATGCTGCGCATCTCCTGCCGGGACGCGTCCACGTTGGGGTCGTAGTCCTTCGTCCGCGCGCCCTTCCGCCACCGCTCAATGCTGGGCAGGTGCGGCACCGGCTCGCCGCTCTTCGCCAGCGCCGCGATGCCGTTGATGAAGCCGGGCTTGGTCACACGCAGCAGCATCGTGTCCGGGTCGTGGCAGTCGATGCACGCCACGGGGTGCTCCACGAGCGTCGTCGCGTCGGTGTACGACATCTTGCAGACTTCCTCGAAGCCTTTCTGGATCTGCGCCATGCCGTTCGCGCCCGTCGCCGATTCCTCCAGCGTCCCCGGCGCGCCGGCCTTCAGGCCCGCCTCGCGGTACGCAACGACGTTGCTGGCGTGGCACTGCAGGCACGAGCCCGGCTGCTTCTTCTGCTTCACACGCTCGGTCTCGCGCTGATCGCTCAGCATGTACGCGTGCCCGCGCTCCTCGCGGTAGTCGATGCTGAAGGCGTAGCCCGCGAAGATGTGCCGCCACACCGGGTCGTCGTCCAGGTGCTGGAACGCCTCGCTCCCGCCGAACTTCGTCCGCTCCACGTCCACCGTCCGCAGGTAACCGTCGTACTGCCTCGGGAAGTTCTTGCCCCACTCCTTGGGGTCCACCGTCTTCTCCGTCAGCTCCGTCACACGGAAGACCGTCTCCTTCGCCTCCTTCTTCCGGTCGGAAATGTTCATCGCGAGCATCGCGACGGCGAACGTGGCACCCGCCGCCAGAAGACCCACGAAGATGTAGCCGGCCTTGCTCATGACGCAAACTCCCTTTTAGCGGCGGGCCGCGTGGCCCGCCGAGGCATGACACCGTGAACACGCACGCGGTTCGACCTTGTCGCCCACCAGCGCCGCGTGCGCGATCGTGAGGTCCCCAACGAACGACCCGTGGCACCGCACACAGTTGTTCTCCACCACCCTCAGGCTGCTTTCCTTGATCTGGATGGGCTCGTGGAAGTCGTTGAACGTGAACCCCTTGCTGTGGCGGTAGCCGTGGTCCATCTTGGTCACGTACTTGCCCACAAGGTCATGGGGAACATGACAGTCGTTGCACGTCGCGTGGGCGTGGTGCGCCGACAACTGCCAGGAGTTGAACTGGTCCCGCATGATGTGGCAGTTCACGCACGCGTTGGGGTCGTTGGAGAGGTAGCTCGTCCCCTCGGCGTAATCAAACGTCGCGGCCGCCAAGCCCACGAAGACCCCGATCAGCGCGGTCACGATCAGCGCGGCTCGCGTGCGAGATGGAGTTTTTTGTGCAGCCACAGTTCAGTATATCGACAAAAAGAGTTGTTTATCAAGAAACCATCAGATGAAGACATCGATTGGAATGCTACTTGTGTACTGCCAGCAGGTTGCGCAATGCGCCCGCCACAAAGGTGCGGTGCTTTTGGTGCAACATCGAGCCAAAGCGGATGGTCTTGTCAGCCTCGATCACGATGACCGGTTTGGTCTGGTTGTTCTCTTTCCACGACGTCTGCCCGATGGCCACTCCCCGCACGTTCGCGACATCGAATCGGCGCTTCCACCCGACGGGCCCCACCCCGGTAAAAACGGTGCCGTGCGTGTCTCGGACCCGGACCTCGACGTGCCCAAAGAGCGAGGTCAGTGCCATCGCCGCCGTGAACGCCCCGATCAGAATGAACGGTGTCAGGAAGAGCCATAGGAACAGCGTCATGCCCAGCGGCATGTTGGGCGCGGTGTTGCCCTTGGGCGATGGAAACCACGCCGGCACGGCAACGCCCAAGTGAACCAGGGTTGACGCGACGTTGATGACCACGAAAACCGAAACCACCCCGTTCCAGAACAAGGTGAAGAACAGCATGAACGCGGCCCCCGCCAGCGAGCGGCACGTCGCGCCGACACGAGCTTCCAAGCCGTCGTCCCGGTACCAGCACCCCTTCGGCGGATTCGCCAAGTCCGGCGCCGGGATGGACGCGTCGCCGTCAGTCTCTTCCGTGACGGTGAGCCGCGACCGCGCTGCTTCGCGTCGTTCAGAGAACTCCTCGGCGATTGCGGACAACTTCGCCGCGTTGTTGCAGGCACGGCAGAAGGCCACATCCGCGGCGACATTCACGTCGTCGGGGTCGATTTCCTTCCGGCAGACCGGGCACAGGACGCTCATGCGTCGCACAGTGTAATGGATGGCGCTTTAGTCCGCCTCGCCTGAACTGGCGGGTGGCGACGAGGCCCCCGAAGCGTTCGGACGACCACCCTGCTCCCACCGCGTATCCAAGGTGTGCGGCACCTTCAGAAGGTCCAGCACCTTTCCCACCACAAAATCGATCAATTCCTCCACCCGTGTGGGGTTGAGATAAAAGCCGGGGTTGGGGCTGCACAGCGTCGCTCCGGCCAGGGCGAGCGTCTCCATGTTGCGGATGTCAATGAGCGACAGCGGCATCTCGCGGTGACAGACGATGAGCGGCCTCCGCTCCTTCAGCGTCACCATCGCCGCGCGGCAGAGCAGGTTGCTGCCGCTGCCGGTCGCGATCTGCCCCAGGCTCGCGGAGGAGCAGGGCAAGACCACCATGCCATCGTGCAGGAACGAACCCGAGGCGATGACCGCGCCCACGTCCTTGTGCGGGTGGATCAGGAGCCGCGGCGCGGGCACCGAAGGGCACAACTCCGCGGCGCTCAGGTTCTTGATCCCCGCCTCGTCAAAGAGCAGCCGCCGTCCATAGTCCGAGACCACCAGGTGCACCTCGTCCCCGCCGCGGGTCAGCAGCTCCAGCAGCCTCAGGGCGTAGGCCGCCCCGCTCGCGCCGGAGATTCCCAGCACAAACCGCCGCGGCGAGTGGGTGGCCGGGGGAGCCAGTGGGGGGGTTGGGAACGGGGGAGAGGGCACGGCGTGGGTTCGGTCAAAGCGTAGTGGCGGATGCGAGCGGCCACCCGGGGGCGGTGCAACCTGCCAGGACGGGGCTGCGCAGGCGGCCAAGTTTGCGCGACACGCAGGATCGCGGGTACACTGGCGCGTACGGACGCGGTGCCCCGTGGGCACATGCCGGGAAGGAGCCTGGATTCATGAAGACGTTCTGCGCGCTGGTTCTGGTCGCTGCTGTGGGTGCGGGTGCGGGGGTGGGGGTGGGGTGCCAGCACGTCACCACATACCCCGATGTGCCCACCGCGCAGGGGTTCACGGAGAACCCCAACACGCCCGCGTGCGAGCAGGCCATGGTGGCATCGGTGCAGTACGTGGCCAGCCGTTGGGCCCCGGGCAAGCGCGAGTACGACGAGAACCTGACGCCCGGCGGCGCGCCCATGGTGCCGTACGAGATGATCGTCAACCTGCCGATCGGCACCCGCAAGATGTTCTACGAGCGCATCCCCGCGCAGATCGGTCCCAGCGTGTGGCCCGTCACGCCCGAGACCGTGCAGACCGGCCTGCCGATCTTCCACGTGTCCCGCGTGTGGCTGCGCTTCAACTCGGGCACCGTCGACGTCCTGCGCCCCGCCACCGAGCTCGGGGCCGGCCCCGATGGCCAGCCGATCTACCAGAAGATCACGCTCACGCTGAAGCGCGACTTCGGCACGCAGTGGCGCGTGGTCTACGGCCGC
Source organism: Phycisphaerales bacterium (assembly GCA_036261855.1). GTDB lineage: Bacteria > Planctomycetota > Phycisphaerae > Phycisphaerales > UBA1924 > BJHL01. The sequence continues at coordinate 65,086 of DATAKA010000138.1, forward strand.
ACGTGGAGCCCCGGCGACGACACGCCGCCCGAGCTCTACTACGTGCCCGCGCAGGACGACCCCAACCAGTACGCCCTGAGCATGTACGAGCGTCAGCAGCAGGCCAACGCGGCGATGGGCCACACTGAAGTGCCGGTCGCCACGGAAGAAGTCCCGGCGACCGAGCCCACGCTGGGCGCAGCGCCCGAAGGTCAGTAACACCTCGCAGTGCAACCGGGGAGGGCTTTCGTGGACGAAGGTCCGCTCACGCAACCGGTCGAGGGGGGTGTGCAGACCATCCCTCCGCTGCACACACTGTCCTTCCCGCAGGGCAACAGCGTGCAGAGCGTCGCGATCGCGCCGGACTGTGCGACGGCGTACGTCAATATCCACGTACCGACGTTCGACTTCGGCGCGTTCCTCGACACCGTCGTGCCGTTGGCAACTTCCACGTTCGGTATCGTGCTTGGGGTCATCACGATTGTGATGGTGGTCCGGGTCCTGCGGCGTCGGCGCACCAAAGGGCTCCCGTACTGCCGGTCCTGCAACTACTGCCTCGATGGGCTTCCACAGGGCTCCGGCACCTGCCCCGAGTGCGGCGCGGACCTGTCGCTCCGGAAGCCGGTCATGGGTCAGTCGGTGTGGCGTCGTGTGCGCTCAGCCACGATTCTCTCCGTCGTGGCTTTGGGCGTCGCGGTCGGCGGATACCTCATCAAGCGTCGGGTCTACTCGTTCCAGTCCACCGGCTGGAACTCGCGCGCCGTCGCCCAGTGGCTTACCGGCAAGCCGTTCGTGGCACGCCTTCCTTCATGGTGGTGGTCCAGCGGCGAGGTCATTCTCGCCGTGGATACCACCACCGGCTCGTGGCGTGTCGTCACCGAGCGTGTGCTCGCGTCCTACTTCGAACTCGCCCTCACGCCCGATGGGGGTGGCATTTACCTCCAGTCGCCCAAGCGTGACGGTCTCGATCTGGTCTCCACCGTGGACGGCAGCGAACTCGCCCGTCTGCGCTGCGGCGAATCCGTCGACTTCGGTGTCAACGCCCGCGCCGTCATCGGCCACAGCCCGAACGGCACCGAGACATGGCTGAGCGGCGTCATGGGGCAGAAGCGCGAGAAAGCTGTTGCGATCTGCTGGAACAGGTCCACCGGCGCGTGGCGTGTCGCCGCGTCGCGTGACAGCTACGCGGGATCCTGGGCCGCCCACTTCATCCTCGCGCCCGGCACGCCCGGGCAGCACCTGCTCTCCTACCCGGACTTCATGGAAGCCTTCCCCACCAAGACCTTCGAGGTGCAGTGGCACGACGCCGCCGGCACAGTCGTCTCCAAGGTCGATCTTGGACCCAAAATCGCGTACAACGGCACGCCAATCGCCTTCTCGCCCGACGGCACCACCCTCCTCGCCGGCGGCAACCACCAGAGCCCGGACCTCTTCGCGTTCGACGTCGCCTCGCTCCTCCGTGGTGAAGCGAATCCCGCCCCACTCCGCGCCGCCCGCGGCTCGAACGACCTGAGCGGACTTTCCATCCCGCCGGGGCGCTCCGACATCCTCATGTACGAGCAGTTCCAGCACGTGCGCATCGCAAGCCCATCCACCGGTCAACCCAGGTACACGCTCACCCTTTCCTCCGGCCTCTACGGCGTCAAGCCCGTCATCAGCGATAACGGCCGCTGGGTCGCCGCGACCGCGCAGCGGGGCACCACCGGCACCAACTGGTCGCACGACCTGCTCATCTGGCGGCTGCCGGACGACGAGGGGCCCTGAGCACGCCCGCCACGCGGTCCACCCGCCGCGCGGGTAACATCGCGCATGGCGATTGATGCGACCACGCGTGTGCAGCACCTGCTGGGCCTTCAGGGCATGGCCCCATCGGACCTGCGGTCGCTCCTGAGCTCTGCCCACGAGGTCGCCACCGCCCGCGGAAACGTCGGCACGCCCCTGGCCGGCACGGTCGTCGCCAACCTCTTCTTTGAGGACTCCACCCGCACGCGCCTCTCTTTTTCCGTCGCCGCGAAGCGCCTGGGCGCCGACGTCATCGACCTTCTGGGCGGCAACAGCAGCGTGAGCAAGGGCGAGACGCTCATCGACACCGCCCGCAACATCGAGGCGATGGGTGTCGCGGCCTTCGTCGTCCGCGCCCGCCAGAGCGGCTCCTCCGCCCTCATCGCGCGCCACGTGAACGTGCCCGTGCTCAACGCCGGTGACGGCCGCCACGAGCACCCCACCCAGGGCCTGCTCGACATCTACACCCTCTGCGAGCACTTCAACCGCACGAAGACGTTTGACCTCTCCGGCCTGCGCATCGCGATCGTGGGCGATGTCAACGCCTCCCGCGTCGCTCGAAGCAACATCGCCGGTATGACGACGCTGGGCGCCGAAGTTACCTGCATCGGTTCCCCGGCCCTCGCCCCTCGCTCGCTCGAAACACTGGGCTGCCGCGTGACCGAGGACCTCGACAGCGTCCTCGCCACCATGGACGCCGTCATGATGCTCCGCATCCAGTTCGAGCGGTATGACGGCGGGGGTGGGGGTGGGGGGGGCAAGGACGCCGGCGCGCCGGACAAAAAGCCCAACGTCATCGCCAGCGTCCGCGAGTACCGCGCCCGCTACGCCCTGACCGCCGAGCGCGAGCAACGCATGAAGCCCGGCGCGGTCGTCATGCACCCCGGTCCCATCAACCGCGGCATCGAGCTCGACGCCGAAGTCGCCGATGGCCCTCGCAGCCTCATCCTCCGCCAGGTCACCAACGGCGTGTACGTCCGCATGGCGGCGCTCCGCGGGCTGATGAGCGGGCCGCTGGAGGCCTAGCGTCCGCCCCCTGAGCCGAGAGAGATCATGACCACCCCGCCCTCCACCCCATCTTCGACCCACCGCCTCCCCACCGACACCGACGACGGCCTGCTCCTCATCATCTCGGGCCCCTCGGGCGTGGGCAAGACCACCATCACCCGCGGCGTCGAGCGTTCCATTGCGGACAGCGTCTTCAGCGTTTCCTGCACCACCCGCGCCCGCACAACCGTGGATGTCGAGGGCGTTGATTACCACTTCGTGACCGACGACGAATTCGAGGCCATGAAGGCCCGGGGCGAGTTCCTCGAAACCGCCGGCGTCTACGGCAAGAAGTACGGCACCCCCAAGGGCCCCGTGCTCGAGCACCTGCGCCGCGGCCGCCTTGTGATCCTCGAAATCGACGTCCAGGGCGCGATCCAGGTGAAGCAGCAGGTGCCCGTCGCCTTCGCGGTCTTCATCAAGCCCCCCAGCGAGCAGGAACTCCTTCGCCGCCTGCGCGAGCGCAAGCGCGAAGGCAGCGACCAGATCGAGAAGCGGTTCCGGGCCGCAACACAGGAAATGCACCTGGCCGAAACCTGCGGCGTCTACGACGTCTTCCTCGTGAACGACACGATCGACCACTCGATCAAGCTCGCGGTGGAGGTCGTCCAGGCCGAGCGCAAGCTCCGCCGCGAGCGAAGCACCCCGCGTCCCAGGCCCTGAACGTGCCGCGCCACGCACCCGCTGGCAGCCAGTTCAGCCGCGTGCCGCACGGAATGCCGTCCGCAACGACCCGGGCACGCTCCTCTCGTCCCACCTCTTCCTGAACACATCAAGCGCGCGCGGCACGCCCAGCGCGTACAGCCACTCCTGCCTCTGCCGCTTGGGTGCCTGCTCGATGTGCCCCGGCGAGACGTTGCACAGCGGCGGGCCGTCCGGTGGATTCGTGCTGCCCGCGATGTGCCGCGACACTTCTTCACTCCACGACAAGAGCCGCGGGTCGTTATCCGCCACAACCCACGACTCCGGGTCCGCCTGCGTCCAGTGCTCCCCGTGCGGGTCCATCTTCGCCATCTCTGCCCGGTTGCTCAGCCGGTCCAGCACCTGCGGCAGGTTCCGCCAGCGGTAGTGCAGCACGGGGATGCGCACGCGCGCTGCGAGCCCCGGGTTGAACGGATTGGGCTGCCCGGGTGCCCAGCGCATGCCGCGCCGGAACCGGAACCACCGCGCATCAAACCACATCCGCGTGTCCACGATGAACTGCCTGCGCGCTGCGCGGATATCGGCGGGAGTCGTCACGGTGGTGGGGGAGGTGGGGCTTCTGTTCCATTCCTCCCACAGCGACCGCGTCATCGGGAAGTCGTAGTGCTGCGCAAACACGCGGCCCTCGCGCCGGGTCACAAAGCGATCGACAAACTCAGGCGGCGGCACGTGGTAGAACTCGTCCGCGTCCACCCGGCCGAACCAGTCGCCATCCCGCATCGTGCCGCGGACCGCCTCGAACATGACGCCGCGCAGGCTGACATCGCCGGTCAGCGGTGCCGACGCAAAGGGCCGCAGCCGCTTCTCCCGCAGCGCCATCTCGCGCACCAGGTCCCACGAGCCGTCGGTGCTCCCCGTGTCCAGCACGTGCACCGCCCCGCAGAACTCCAGCAGGTGCGGCAGCGTCTGCGGCAGGATGTCCGCCTCGTTGCGCACCAGGAGGAAGGCGTGGAAGGTCATCAAACCAGCCTAGGCGCGTGCCCCTTGAACTTCACCGCCTTCGGCGCAATGCACCCACAAGCACAACCGGCGCGACCGCGATGGCTCCGGGCGCGGGGATGGCGAGCGACAGAATGAAGCCCCTCTTGACGCCCCCTTGCGTCAGGTTCCCTGCGAATACCAGCCCGTCCTCGGAGATCCCCGTTACATTCACGAAGTTGAGCCCGGTCACGTTGACGCCCTCGCTCGCGGCGAAGTCGTAGAAGCTCCGCGTGCCGTGCGCCGCGTCCCAGATGAACGCGTCGTTGTTCGTGCTGCTGGATGGACCCCCGGCGATGATGCTCGCGTCGGCGTTCATCGCGCGGGCCGCGCCCTTGGCCGCTGGGATGTACTGCGGCGCGCCGTTGGGCCCGTTCCACCGCACCGGCAGGCCCTGCAGGCCGCCCAGGAGCACCGTCCCATCGTTGCTGACATCCGCAACTTCCCCGGCCTCGAACGGCACAAAGGTGGGCATGAGGCGCAGGCCGCCCGCCATGTCCCAGCAGAACGCACGCTTGTTGCCGATCGGGTCGTAGGCGTACCCCGCGACCAGCGACGCGTCGTAGTTCGAGTCCACGGTGAAGTTGAAGATCGTGTCCGGCACCAGCCCGTGGTACAGCCACCCCTGCCCGGGCAGCCACGAGGCACAGTCGATGTTCCCCGCGTCTTCGTGTGCGCCCAGCACCTGCTGCCCATCTCCCGAGAGGCCGTACGCGAAGGTCACGCGGTCCGGCGTGGATGTCACCATGGTGTTCGTCAGTGTGTCAAAGCGGAACGCCGCGGCGAGCGGCGTGCCGCTCGGCACGTTCGCGCTGCCACCCACGTACCGCCCGTTTGCAGACACGCCCCGCGCGACAGACACCGAAAGTCCCGTGATCGCCGGGAGCGACACGACCGAAGGCTGCCCCGTCCGCCAGTACAGGCCGTGCGTGCCCCCCTGCGTCGCATACCCCACCGCCGTCGTGCCGTCCGAAGACAGCCGCGTGATGGAGCCCGAGCCGAGCGGCACCGTCTGGAACGTGGCCCCCAAAGCGCCCGTGGCGAGCACGCCACAACCAACGGCGGCCAAGACCGTCGCGAACACGTCACACGAGGTGCGAGCCATGTTGTATCTCCTTCGCCCGCGCGGAACGAGGACCGCGGGCGATACTGAAAATGGTACAGCATCAACCGAACTGTTCATAGGACTATCGGCCGTTCACCCGCGGTTTAAATGCGAGCACTTTCCCCTGAATTCTGCCTGTCGCCCGCGTTCTGTTCGCTATCCTTTCGCATGCGAGCCATCATCACCGGCCAGATCGGCATGGAAAAGAAGCCCTACATCGACGCCACCGCGCGCTTCGCCGGTGAGCAGGGGGAGAACCTCCGCGTCTACCACGTCGGCGACCTCATGTACCGCGAGGGCACCGACGTCCGCCCCGGACGCATCCTGGACCTCCCCATCAGCCGCCTCAACTCCCTCCGCCGCGCCGCGTTCAAGGACGTCATCAGCTCCTCTCAGAGCGAGAAGAACATCGCCGTCAACACCCACGCCACCTTCCGCTGGCGACACGGCCTCTTCAGCGCCTTCGACTACGACCAGATCGCGGCCATGAAGCCCGACCTCTTCATCTGCCTCGTGGACAACATCGAGGTCGTCCACGACCGCCTCCACAAGGAGCACGAGATCGACGCCACGCTCAAGGACTGCATGGTCTGGCGCGAGGAGGAAATCCTCGCCACCGAGCTCATGAGCAAGGCGATCCCCGGCAGCCAGTTCTACATCCTCTCCCGCGGCCGCCACCAGATGACGACCCGCACCGCCTTCCGCCTCACCTGCCGTCCGGGCCTCAAACGCGTCTACCCCTCCTTCCCCATGAGCCACGTCGTGGACATGCCCGACGTGCTCGCGGAGATCGACCAGTTCCGCGCCGACCTCGCCGAACACTTCATCACGTTCGACCCCGGTGACGTGGACGAGAAACTCCTCCTGGAGCGCGCCATCGCCGCGGCGCGGGACGGCAAGGAGTTCATCGATGTCGCCCCGCATTCCTTCGGCGGCGCGAAGGCCGGCGACCAGCCCATCAAGGTCCGCGTCCGCGAAGTCCTGGACATCGCCGGCGACATCGACGGCCAGATCTACATGCGGGACTTCAAGCTCATCGACCAGTCCGACATGATCGTGAGCCTCGTGCCCGAACTCCCCGGCGGCATCCCCGGCCTCTCCAGCGGCGTCGAACGCGAACTCCACCACGCCTTCGAGCACACCAAGGAAGTCTTCGTCGTCTGGAAGCCCAAGAAGCACCCCAGCCCGTTCATCACCGAGACGGCGACCCGCATCTTCCGCAGCACCGCCGAGGCCCTCAAGTACTTCGAGGAGAACGGGTACTACGGCGAACGCAACCTCTTCGGGCACTGAACCGGACGTGCTTCTTAGGAGCGCCCATGCGCCCCAACGCCGACGACATCCGCCTCGCCCGATGGCTCTGCGTCTGCGTGCTCCGCACCGCAGCGTTGGTCCTTCTGCTCATCGCAGCGGCCGGCCTTGCCACAGGCTGGGGCGCCTACTCCCGTGAATCGCTCCGCGCCGGCGCCGGCCTCGCGCCCGCCACCTCTCTCTGGCACTGGTTCCACACGCAGTGGACGCTCGCCCTCACCGCCGCCGGGCTCCTGATCGCGTCGCGCCTCCTCCTTCGGTTCCTCATCCCCGCGGCGCACACTGGCTGCCCCACCTGCGGGTACGACATGACCGGCCTCACCGGCAAGCCATGCCCCGAATGCGGGAAGGCGTAAACAGACCGGTGAACCCACCCCATCAGTACGATTCGCACGATCCTCGGAATCGGGTATCCTGTCTCCCCGGTTCCCCAGCACGACCGCACTCCATCCAAGGAACACCCATGCGTACCGCCGCCCTTGCCTGTATCGCCGCACTCGGAATCGCTTCCCTCTTCGGCTGCGCCGGCGGCCCGCGCCCCGTCGCCGCGGCCAACGCGCAGCAGAAAACCGCTCTCCTCGGCATGGTCCAGAAGTTGAACGGCACCTGGGAAATGCAAGACGACAAGGGCAACTGGGTCCCCTACGGCACCTACACCGCGGGCAGCGGCGGCACCGCCGTGCGGGAGGTCATGTTCCCCGGCTCCGAGCACGAGATGACCAACATGTACACGATGGACGGCGACGCCATCGTCATGACGCACTACTGCGCCATGGGCAACCAGCCGCACATGAAGTGCCGCCAGGCCGTCAAGAACAGCGACGGCTCCGTCACCCTCGCCTTCGAGCCCGCCGGCGTGACGGACCTCAACGCCGCGGACGAAGCCTACATGGGCAAAATGTCCCTCACCATGAACGCCGACGGCACCGCCTCGCAGGAATGGTGGCAGATCAAGCAGGGCAAAGTCACCGACCAGCACCACATGACCTTCAAGCTCCGCCGCAAGGGCTGAAGCCCGCACTCACAAAGGCCTCCATGAAAATGTGGCTGCTCTATGCCGCGCTCATCCTCGTCGGACTCCTGTTGCTCGCGGCGGGCACGCTGGGCGTCCTCGGCAGGTTCCTGCCGAAAGAGCACACCTCCTCCGGCAGTGTGGACCTGACCGCTACACAAGAGCAGGTCTACGCCCTCATCAACGACATCGGCGCATTCCCCGACTGGTGCAAGGACTTCACCAGAATGGAGCGCCTCCCCGACCACGTTGGCCCCGACAACGAAAAGAAGGAGCAGTGGCGCCAGTACATGGGCCGCAACTCCTTCACCAGCGTCAACGAACTCATGGAGCCCCCGCGACGCGTCGTCCGCCGCGTGGACGACGACAACAGGCTCTTCGGCGGCACGTGGGACCACGTCATCGAGCCCACCGGTCCTTCCACCTGCCGCCTCACCATCACCGAGAAGGGCCACGTGAACAGCGACATCCCCCGCGCCATGATGCACTACATCATCGGCGAGGACTACACCATCAAAAAGTTTCTCAAGGCCGTCAAGGCCAAGACC
>DATAKA010000141.1:0-33740 GCA_036261855.1 Phycisphaerales bacterium
CGGTGTCCGGCAGGCACCGCTTTCGATCATGGCGGCATTCACCATGCGGGGAAACCGCGCCGGAACACGGCGCGGTTTTGTCGTGATGGGCAAAAACGCCTTGATTCGCAACGAGTTTCCACGCGCCACGCAGGGGTTAAGCGAATGCAGTCAAGAGCACGAAAGGTTTAACCACAAGGAACAAGTGCGCGCATCGTGCGCGGACGTTCTGTGCTGGAGCAACAGCACACTTCTGCACACTTGACAGAAAACACCATTGTGGTAGGGTTAGAGCAGATCGTGACGCCACTCCGTGTCGTGTTGTCACAGAAGAACGCCATCGTCCTGTCTTCTGTGACCGCACGTAACCAACCCCAGGAGTGACGCCATGGAAGCACATGAAAAGACGACCCGCATCGCAGCAGTCCGGTATCGAAGCACCGAAGGTGTGGAGAGCCTCATCGAGGAGATCGGAGTTCATTCACGGTTACCACTTGACGAGGTGCAACAGACCGGCGAAGAATTCCAATCTGACCTGAACGACACCATCCCATGGCTCTCGGAGGAGATTGACAAACTCCCCGAGCCGACCAAGTCCGCAGCGCAAGCCGTGCTTGCCCGCGACTTGGAGGTGTTGCTGAGTACGCACTTCCAGGCACTGCGCCGCATGAATCCGTAGGCCCGATTGAACCGTGCACAACCGCTCCGTTAGGGGCGGTTTTTCTTATCTCCGGCCAAACAACCGCTCCCAGAATCCGAGTGGCTCCCTACGCACCGGTGAAACCTCCGTGCCGTCAGTACGCACTGTTGTCGGGACTACGCGCGGCTCAATGACCCCCTTTTTCTCCATCTTCGTTGTGTGCGTGGTCTTCCTTGTCCGCGAATCTTGGGTCTTTGCGGCGTTCTCTTTCAGAACAAAGCCAACCTTCTCTTCTCTCGTTCGGGCAATCTCCTTGTTGGTCTTCGCATCCTTGGAAACAGCAACACGCTCGGTTATGAAAATGCCCTCCTCCTGCATTTTCACTTCCGCAACCACATCATTTGATCGCTTGCCCCGGATGACTGCCACAACCTCTCGGCTCAGGATGCCGCGCTTCTCGTACTCCACGTAGATCGCGAACGGGAACTCATCCCGTAGTGCGTTGATTGCGGCCTGAAAGGCGAGTGAGTCTTTCTTGCACTGCTGGCACTTTGTCGGTAGCTCCCAGCCCTTCGCCTTGAGCTTCGCCTGGAAGTTTGTTGAGAACGTGATGTCCTCGCCGCACATCCTACATTCGACTGTCTTGGGAGCAAGTGTTTCTCGGCATTGCTCGCACATACTGGGAAGGTCCCAGCCATTTTCCTGGCACTTGATCTGACGGCTGGCAGACACCGTAAAAGACCGGCCACAGGAACGGCAGTCCACGTCCTTCGGCGAGTACTTCTCCTTGCAGTCATGGCACTTTGTTGGCAGCTCCCAGCCGTTCTCCTTGCACTTAATCTGGATTCCCGTGGCAAGGGTGAACGTGTGCCCGCATAGACGGCAGCGAACGTCCTTCGGCGCGAACTCGTCCTTGCAGTCTTTGCAGACTTTCGGCGGGTGTTCCCAGTCCCGACCGATGCGCATCGTGGAGCCGCACACGGCACAGTCTCGTTCAATGTGGCTGCAATCTTTGCAGTACTTCGGGACGTCCCAGTCAGGCCGGTAGTGCACCTCTTCGCCGCACTCATCGCAGGTTGTCGTGAGCCAATTCCCCATGTCGATGCTCCTTCGACTCGGTTCTTTCAGCCGAAAATGCTACGCTGCCAACAGCAAACACGCGGTTTCCCCTTCGCGCCGCTATTGCTTTCCGGTAGAATGCCCGCATGGAACCGCAGAGATTCTTTCTGTACGCCCGCAAGTCCACGGACGATGCGTCGCACCAAGTGCGGAGCATCGACGACCAGATCGCTGAGTTGCGGGATCTCGCCCGTGCTCGGGGACTTGTCGTTGTGGACACGCTCATCGAGAAGCAAACTGCCAAGAAACCAGGTCGGCCGGTCTTCAACGACATGCTCGCCCGATTGGAGCGGTATGAGGCATCAGGTATTCTTGCGTGGCACCCAGATCGGCTAGCGAGGAATGCCCTGGATGGGGGCCGCGTCATTCACATGGTGGACATGGGCGTCATCAAGAACTTGGTATTTCCTACGTGCCCCTTTGACCCGACCCCAACTGGGAAGTTCATGCTCTCCATCATGTTCGGGCAGTCCAAGTACTACGTGGACAACCTAGGCGAGAACATACGCCGTGGGCATCGCCGGAAGCTCGCGGACGGCATCTGGCCCGCGTTCACCCCCATCGGGTACCTGAATGACCGCGCAACTCGGACCATTGGCATTGACCCTGTCCGTGGCCCCATGGTACAAGAACTCTTCCGGCTCTACGCCACCGGCCTCTACACCCTCGACCAGTTGACGCAGGTAGCACGCACCCAGAACCTCCTCACCCGTGCCGGTGATCCACTTTCCCGCACACAGATTCACAAGATGCTCACCAACACTCTCTATTGCGGCATCTTGAAGTGGAAAGACGAGGTGCACGAGGGCAGGCACGAGCCGCTGGTCTCCGCAGAGCTCTTCGACCAGGTGGAGCATGTCATTTCTGGGAAGTCCAAGCCCCGTGGCAAGCGTCTCAAGTCTTACACCTACCGCGGCGTGTTCCGCTGCGGGGAGTGCGGGTGCTTTGTCACCACAGAGACTCAGAAGGGACACAACTACCTCCGCTGCACCAAGCGGGTCAAGCGTGACTGTTCCCAGCCGTATGTGCGGGAGGAAGTAGTGACACTGCAGGTGTCGGACGCCATCGCGTCCTTTGCGCTCCCCGGTGACACCGCAGACTGGATCGTCACCGAGTTACAGGCCGAAGAGCGGCGGGGCCAGGTGGAGGCGAGCACCACCATCCACGAAGTGCAGGCAGCGATGCACGAGGTCGACGGCAGAGTCTCACGCCTCACAGACGCCTACCTCGCCAAGGCGCTGACCATTGAGGAGTTTCAAGAGGGCAAAGCCCGACTTATCGCCGAGAAGCAGTCCCACAAGGACCGACTGGCGGCAGTAGAAGCCAGCCGCGGCAACTGGTTCGAACCGGCCATCCGGTTCGTTTTAGCCAGTAAACAGGCCGCGAAATACGCGTCCGAGGGAACAGAACCGGAAAAACGCGACTTTATCAAAAAAGTCAGTTCGAACCTCACGATTCGAGACAAGCGACTCGAAATCGAAGCCCGTGGCGCGTGGAAACTCGTTGCGAATCAAGGCGTTTTTGCCCATCACGACAAAACCGCGCCGTGTTCCGGCGCGGTTTCCCCGCATGGTGAATGCCGCCATGATCGAAAGCGGAGAGGGGGGGATTCGAACCCCCGATGACGCAAGCGCCATAATAGTTTTCGAGACTATCCCATTCAGCCGCTCTGGCACCTCTCCGGCGATGGAATCGATGATAGGCCGCGGCCGCCCCGAACAACCCGTGGGAGGCTTGGCCGGCACATGCTCAGAACGCGAACCCAAGGACGACAAAGTAATCGACGGTGTTCGCCCGCTCGGCCAGCACGTCGGAATCGTGCCGGTGCTCGACGCCCAGTCGGAGCGTCATCTTGAGCTCGGGGTCCACGATGAAGTTCATGCCCGCCCGGGACGTGGCGCGGAAGTTGTCCCAGTCCCAGTGGCGGCCGCTGGGGTAGAACTCGGTGTTGGCGTACAGGCTGCTCTTGTCGCTGATCTTGTAGTCCATGCTCACGGCGAAGATGCCGACCTCGGGGATCAGCGCGTTCTCGCCGTTGATCTCGCGCGCCCCGCCGACGCCCAGGCGACCTGAGACCTGCCACTTGTCGTTCTTGAGGAACGTGTAGCCGATGCCCGTGGACGCCGACACGCGGTAGTCCCACGGCCGCAGGCTGTCCACCTCGCCGCGCCCGTTGGCCCAGAAGGACCAGGGCTTGGACATCTTCCACTCATTGCGGACGCTGGCTTCGCCGCGGTTCTGCGTCGTCGCGAAGTTGTTCTCGCCGTACGCATAGGTGAACGTCGCGTTGGTGTTCATCTTGGCGGAAGCGCGGGTGAGGTTCAAGAACCCGCGGTAGTTCTGCGCATCCACCGGGCCCGTCGTGCCGTTGACGCCGAGTTCCACCTGCCGGTTCCAGCCGAGCCAGAACGACTTCTCATCGTCCGCGAAGATCGCGGAGAACGGATTCGTCGGCGCAACGAACGGCTTCTTCTCCGGCGGTGGCGGTGCCGGGGGCGCGGGGGGCGGCGGAGGCGGGGCCGGCTTGGGCTCTTCCTTCTTGGGCTCAGGCTTGGGCTCGGGCTTGGGTTCCGGCGTGGGCTGCGGGGCCGGCTGAGGAGCCTGCAAGCTCGGCGGTGATAGCACCTGATCCACCGGCGGCTCGGACTTCGCGATGCCCACGCGCGGCACACGCACCTCGCCCAGCACCGGGTGGATGATGACGATCGATTCGGCCTCGACACCCTTGACGGTGCCCTTGATCACTTCGCCCGAAGTCAACGTGATGGTGATCTGGGGACCGGAGCGATCCGGGGCCGCGGGATTCGCGGGCGGAGGAGCGGTGGGCGCTGGTGCCTGTGCGTACACAGTCCCCGCGCAGACCGCGAGGGACGCGACAACGGCCGCACTGCTCCACGCTCTCCTCATGCGATCCTCGCCCTTCTCTGTAGGCCAAACGGGCGATGCCACGTTTGGGTGCCCAGACCGATCGCACCGGGACGGCTACCAGCGGACGGCTGGTAACCACCCGACACGTCCAATATATCGGATCGGTTGGCAAACGCAAACAAGTTGTCGTCAAAAATCTTGAGTGCGATAACCGGTGACCCATCGGCTAAACCCATCCGCGGCACAGGCCAAGGCTAGAACGAGGCAGGGTCTTCACACTCCACCCACTCCCCAGAGGGAGATCGGAACCGCAGTTCGCACGCGTGGAGCATGAGCCGCTCGCCCGTCCGATCCCCTTTGCCATACAGCACATCGCCCAAGATCGGTGCACCGAGGCCGCCGGGGACCTGCTGCCCGACGATGCGTGTCAGTACCCGGGACGCGGCGGCGTGGACGCGGAGTTGGTGCGTCCGGCCCGTGATGGGCTCAAAGCGGACGCGGGTGCGGTCCACCTCGCGGGCAAGCACGCGGAACTTGGTCTGGGCCGGGCGTCCATCCACCCAATCGATGACCTGGTAGGGCCGGTTCGCAGGGTCGAGGCGGATCGGAACGTCGATGAGACCGGCGTCGGGAGTTTCGGTGCCCTCCACGAGCGCGACATACGCCTTCTCGACCCTGCGGGCTTCGAACTCTGCGGAGAGCAGACGCTGGGCATCCGCGGTCAGGCCCACCACCAGAAGGCCGGAAGTATCCATGTCGAGCCGGTGGACGATCATCGGCCCCTCGGCGCGGGGGAAGATGGCACGGAGCCGCGAAATGACGCAGTCCTTGTTGTGCTCCCCCTTGCCCGGCACGCTCAGGAGACCGGACGGCTTGCTCACCACGACATACTCCGGCCGCTCAAGCACAATCCGCGGTTGGTTTGAGGGGTCACTCACCCACCACTGTACTTCCTGGTTTGAGAGCCGGATGTTGTGATCGGCAGAACGCCCGTCATACTTTCGGGGCCGATCCCCACCAACAATGAACCATGCCCAAGCTGTTGACGCTCGCGCTCTTCGCTGCCGTTTTCGCCCTCCCCGCCTGTGCCCAGCCGCACACACCCGCCACGCCCGCGGAACCCGCGGCCAGGGTGAACGCACCCGACTGGACCAAGCCCGAGTCCGCGTGCCTTCAGGACCCGGTCCAGTTAACATTCTCCACCGAGTTCGCCAAGGCCGGCGAGTCGTACATCGACTACGACAACTCCCGCGTGATCTTTCAGGCCGTGCTCGCGCCTCAGTCCGGCCAGGACGCAGACCCGTTCTACGCGATGTACGTCGCGCCCCTGACGTTCGCGGCCGGCTCAGCCCCCGCGCTCGGGACGTCGGTCCGCATCAGCCCCACCGGTAGCAGCAACACCTGCGGCTGGTTTGACCCCCTCCACCGCGACCGCATCCTCCTGGGCAGCACCGTGACCGCGCCCGCCGAGCATCAGAAAGCCGGCTTCCAGGTCGGCACGCGCCGCTATGTGTGGATGTTCCCGGCGGAGATGGAGGTGTGCACCGTCAGCGCGACCGGCGGCGCGACCCCGGTGCCGCTCTTCACCCGCGGCAACTACGACGCCGAGTGCTCGTTTGATGCCTCCGGGCGCTTCGTGCTCTACACCCACGTGGAGGACGCCGCGGCTGCCAAGGAAGGCGAGCCCGCTCCGCGTCCGGACGGCAACATCTATATCTATGACACGCTGACCCAGCAGCACCACCCGATCGTCATCGCACCGGGGTACGACGGCGGACCATTCTTCTCGCCCGACGGCCGCAGCATTTGCTACCGCTCCGACCGTCAAGGGAATGACCTGCTGCAGGTGTACGTCGCGGACCTCAAGTTCGAGAATGACGCGTCCGGCCAGCTCAAGATCAGCATGGACCGGGAGTGGGCGCTCACGAACAACGAGCACGTCAACTGGGCGCCGTACTGGCACCCCTCGGGCACCTACCTGGTGTACGGCAGCAGCGAGGCGGGGCACGACAACTACGAGCTCTTCGCGATCGAGACCGATATGGACAAGCTCCGGGGCGACCCCGCGAAGAAAGTCGCCGGCGCCGACCCCTCCACCATGCGCCGCGTGCGCATCACCCACGCCCCGGGCGCGGACATCCTGCCGGCGTTCTCCAGCGACGGCAAGTACCTGATCTGGACCAGCCAGCGCGCAGGCAAGGCAGCGGGCGAGCAGCGGCCCGCCAGCCAACTCTGGATCGCACGCTGGCGCGGGATCACGTTCCACTAACTGATATCACTGCTCATGCCCAAGCCCCAACCGCAAACACTCTTCGGCACCGATGTGCCCGCCGATTCCGACGACCGCCTCATCGCGGCGTACGTCGCGGCGGGGCGCACGCTCGACGATCTGCCCTACACCACCGAGTTTGACCGCATCTATGACTCGGTGGGCGGCGAAGGCAGCGGTCGATCGCGACACGACGTGCTGCACCGGTTGCAGAACCTCCGCAAGGCCAATAAGCTGCCGCGCCTGGGCAAGGCCGCAACGCCCGCAGTGAAAGTGACGCCCGAAGAAGAATCCGCTCTGACTCACCTCGTCCAGTCGGCGCTCGAGTCCAAGATGCAGAGCCCGGCCTTGGGCCAGCGTGACCAACTGCTCTACGACGACCGTTTCCCGATGATCGTTTCCACGTTCAACGCCCGCACCGGCCGCAACCTGACGCCCCATGATGTCTGGCGGCTGGTCGCCAAGCTCGCAAAGTAACGCCATGCTCATGACCCAACTCGAACGACTCTTTGGAGCGGGCGCGCTCCCGAACCCACTCCCGGCGGACCCGATGCCGGTGTTCCGCCAGTGGTTCGACGAGGCCCGGGCCGCGGGGCAGGTGCCCAACCCCAACGCGATGATGCTGGCTACCACGACCCTCGACGGCGCGCCCAGCGTGCGCACCGTCCTGTGCAAGTCCATCGAGGTGTCACCGCCCGCGGTGACGTTCTACACCAACTACGAGGGGCGCAAGGGGCGTGAACTCACCGCCAACCCTCGCTGCGCCTGCGTCTTCCACTGGGACCACCCGCAGCGGCAGGTGCGCATCGAGGGCGTCGCCACCAAGGTATCCGCTCAGGAGAGCGATGAGTACTTCCGGTCGCGCGCGCTGCTCTCACGCCTGGGCGCGTGGGCCAGCGAACAGAGCCGCCCGATGGCCCGTCCTTCGGAGCTCCTTCATCGGCTCGCGGATGTCGCCGACCGTTTCGCCATTTCACCAGCGGACCTTCTCGCGGGCAACAACGACGTGGAAGTGCCGCGCCCGCCCCACTGGGGCGGCTTCCGCATCACGATCGCTCGGATGGAACTTTGGGCCGGCCGTTCCGGTCGCCTCCACGACCGCGCGGCGTGGACCCGGACCAACGACGCGTGGACGGCGCAGCACCTGTTTCCATAAATGCGGGCCTCACTGCCCGATCGCACGCAGCACCACCGTTGCGTAGGACCCGCTGGGGAGCGAGAACTTCACCGTGCGTTTGAACCGAGGTGGGGCCTTCGTACCTCGCGGCGGCGCGAGGTCGTCCGGTTCCGGCACGCTCATGTCAAAGTCAATCGCCTCCACCCACACGGCTCGCTCCGCTTCCGCGAAGGCCGGACGCCGGAGCCCCGGAATCCGCAAGTCAATCAGCGAGACTCCCGCGTCGGCCATCACCCGGTCCGCCGCCGCCTGCCACGCGCCGTGGTACTTCGCACCGGGGCTTGGAAGTGCCACGCGCTGAACCAGGCTTGCTGAGCCGTCGGCGGAGAGCCCAACCTCAACGATGCAGTTCCACAGCCACGACTGCCACGCATCCACGCACATCTCCTGCAGCATGTAGGGCAACACCGCGAACGCATCGCGGAAGTCCTCCGGCGCCATCAGTCCCCCCGCTCCCCGTGCTGCACGCTCCGCGAGCAACTCCACGCTCCTCCGCTGCGGGCACCGCGGCAGTTCCGCCGCCAATCTCCGCCAATCTCCCCACGCCGTCGCCAACCCGCGCGTGAACGCCCGCTGCACACCCGAGTCCTTGCGGTGCGGCGTGCCAATGAGCAGCCGCAGGGCCCGCTCAAACTCGCCCCGCACCAGGTGGGCCGTGGCAAACCCCTCGCCGTGCCGGGCGGACCCGAACCGCTGCTCCCCAAAGTAGTTCACAGTCTTCAGGCCTTTCGGTGATCGCAGGGCCTCGGCGGATGACTGCATCTGCGCACACCCATCCGTGGTCAGGTCGCGCACGACGATCTCGAATGCGTTGCGGTCAATGTCTCTCGCCGCAAGCGGTTCAGATCGGGTGCCGGTGCGCACGGCGGACCATCGCTCCTCGCCGACGCGGTCGGGCATGGGCTTGGGCCCCATACGCACGCTGACGGATTGCACGGTGATGGCGTGCTTGTCCTTGAGCCCGGCGTACGCGCAGTCACCGGGACGTACACTCAGCGCGCGTGCCAGCTTCCCGACCGCTTCCGGCGTCGTGAGCGATTCCTTGGTGAGTTCGTACACCGCGTGCGCCGCACCGCCCGCGTGGGGACGCAGCACCTCTCGCACACGAAAGTCCCCGGGCACACGCCGGATGGTCATGGCACATCATACTTCGCGGCGGGACGCTTCCGTGGCCCCTACCGCCGCACGATGAACTTGCCGGAAATGATCCTTGCCCCATCCTCGACCTTGACCACGGGTGCGCGGCAATCCCCCCGCCACAGCGCGTTGGGGCCGATCCAGACGGGGCCGAAGCTCACGACGTTGGCCTCGAGCGCCCCCTCCACCGTGACGCCGGCGACAGCACGGATCTCGTGCGCCTGCGCGCGGGCCCGGGGCAGCACGACCAACCTGCCGCAGGTGTAGTACGTTCTCGCAGCCTCAAGCGTGCGGATGATGATGTCCTCGAGTCGAAGGTGTTTGTAGCATTCTGGGCAGGAGACGCTCATGGCGTGGGCGGAAGCCTCAAACCTGTGGCCGCAGTGATAGCAGACGATCGGCCGAGTCGAGGTGGATTCCTGCTGCTGCGTCATCGACTCGGTGCCCGGCTTCGTGACCTCGTGCCGCCCGCCTGGTGTGCTCCGACACCCACAGGTTCCGCCCCGCGCGCACAACGACCTCCGCGGATCCGCGGCGCACGTGGCCCACCCTGCTCAACGCGTTACCGCGAATTGCCGACGGGGTCCAGGCGGTGGAGGATCGAGCCCATGAGGCCGTTGGTCTCTGTCGCGTCCCCGCGCTGCTGACCCTTGGCACCGTCGCCCACGGTGACGTGCCCGGTGAAGACCGCGCCCTCCATGACCACGAGGCGGGTCGCGACGATGTCGCCGCGCATCCGGGCCTTGGGGCTCATCTCCATCTTCTCCCGCACCGTCACGTTGCCCTCGATGGTGCCCTCGAGCAGCACCTTCTGGGCGTCGACCGTGGCGCGGCACGTGGCGTTCTCGGCAACCTGCAGCTCACCCTTGGTGGTGATCTGGCCCTCGAAGGTGCCGAGGATGCGTGCGTTGCCGTCAAACACCATCTCACCCTTGATATGCGTATCCGCGCCGATCACGGTGATGGTCTGGGCGACGGCGGGCTGACGGATTGGCTCTGGCATGAAAAAATCCTCCTGTGCTCGGCGCAAAAATAGCCCCGTTGACGACCCCAAAGACCGCAACCGACAGCCACGTTCCGTCGCAATCCCCATAACCAGCCACTGCACAACGACTTAGCGGTTTCTTCAAATTGCGATACCCGCAGTTTCCACGTCCGCGAATCCCGCGCACGCGCCGTGCGGGCCGCACGAACGGCACCAGTTCACTGGCTTCCCACTCTGCCGGCCGCTCTGGCAGCCTCGAAGCGTCGATAACGCATGAGCGTGCGATCGGGGTCCGCCTCATGAAGTCCACCCTCACAACATTGGCCGTCTTGTGTGCGCTCGCCTGGGGCGGCCTGCGCGCCTGGCACGCGTACCAGAACATCTCGCCGTGGACACGCGCCCAATGGTGCATGGAAAGCGGAGAGTACGAGAAGGCCATCGAACACCTGCGGGACGCTGAAACGCAGGACCCCAACGACATGCAGGTGCAGGTCGCACTCGCGGAGTGTTACGACAGGCTGGGAGACAAGGCGACCGCAGCAAAGGTGTACAAAGAAGTGCGCCCGGTCATCGAGGACCCGGAAGCCCCGCCCGAGATGGAGTATCACCGCGACCGTCTGGCGATCCTGGAGTCGCTCGGGTACTGACGACACCGAAGGTCGCGCACGACGCCTCCACGCTTGAAAGCTTGGTGCTCATTCAGCGCGCATGGGTGACGCCCGCCTCCCCCTCCGTCACAACCCGTGCGGCAGTTGAGGGAAATCCCCGAGTGCGGTGCTTTCTGCCTCACACCACCCGATGGAATGCCGATACCTGATTCTGGGAGGCCCAGTGTCAGAGGCATTGCCATCAACGCCCACTGCAGACGCCGCGGCACGCATGCTTGCGGCGATGTCGCGTGCGTTGGAGGGCGTCCGCCTGCTTGGGAGCGATCACCCGGCCACGGTCCGGGCGTGCAACCTCGCCGCGGCAGCGAGCTCGCCCTGCACCGTCATGGTTGCCCCTGATGGACTTGAGGTTCAGGACGCACCGCTGCCCGCCCCTCAGACATGGCAGTTGACTCACGAACGGCTGCGCTCGCTGGATGTCGCGGTGCTCGCGGTCGAACGGCCCCTGACCGCGGCGTGTGTCCAGAGATTCCTGAACGCGCTGGCCAGCCCTGTCGCCACCGTCGATACGGTGAACATGTCGGTGGACGGGTCCATCCGCCTGACCCCGATCGACTACTCGAAACTCTCCACCACGACGGACGGTCCCGTGGGCGGGGATGCGCTGCGGGGGCTTATCTCTTCGACGCTCATCGCTCCCGGCGGCACTGACGAGCGTGCGGCGAGCATCGAGGCGCGGTACACGCCGGGCTCTGAA
This sequence comes from Phycisphaerales bacterium, assembly GCA_036261855.1. Classification (GTDB taxonomy): domain Bacteria; phylum Planctomycetota; class Phycisphaerae; order Phycisphaerales; family UBA1924; genus BJHL01. The sequence continues at coordinate 11,540 of DATAKA010000141.1, forward strand.
TCTGCCTTCGGCGTTGAGTTTTCCATGGCCGCCGTCCAGATCGAGTCGCTCCCGGCCCAAGATCAGGAAGCCGCGCTGGCGAACCTCCGTCCGCTCGTTGCAACCTTGGGCGACCGGTTCCGGGCACAACTTCTGAACCCCGCGAACTCGACGCCTGCGTCGTGGCGCGTACTGGCGAGCGTGGCTGACAGCCTTCCGACCGAGGACATCCGGCGTGCATTGCAGACCATCAGCGAGCAGCCCGTGCAGCTCTCGGTCGAGGCCGCCGCTGTCTTTGCCAAACTCGCGACCACGCTGCCCCCAGATGCCATGACGCCCGCTGCGCACTCCGCGAGGGACCTCGCCTGCGAAGTGCTCTGCGCGGACGAAGCGACGCTCGCGCAGCGCATCGGGTCCGTGCTCCGCGTGCACCACACCGACGACTTCAGCCCGCAGGACTACCGCGAACGCATCGTGACGCTCGCGTCGTCCTGCGTCACACCCGGTGACAAGATCGCCCACGCATCATCGTTTGATCCGACATCGCTGCGGAGGCAGTTTGCCCACATCCTGGCGGCCACAGCCGTACTCCGCCCGGAGAACTCGGGCATTCGCGAGGAACTCATGGCCCACGCGGACGATGTGATTGCCGCGGAGGGTCCCGAACTGTTCCTTGACCTCGCGGAGCGCGCGCCGGAGATCGCCGCTGCCACTCTGAAGCCGACGTTCCTCGTCGCGGCACTCGCAAGCCCCGTCTGCTCCGAACACCAACGCTCGCGCCTGACGTCCCGGTGTAGCGCCGGCGAACTCGCGGCGCTGCTGCACCTTCTCGCGGAGACACCGTCACGCCCGGCCCGAATCGCGGCGGGCGCCCTGTTGGTTGCCGTGGCACTCGATGAGTTTGGTGGTGCGTTGACCCGGTCCGGGACCGCGGCCACCGCGTTCGCGGCGCTCTCACTGGTCCAGACACTGCCCGATGACCGTGCGGCGATGCTCTGCCGCACGCTGCTGGGTCATTCTGACGCCTCGGTGCGTGCGGAGGCGCTGCGTGTCGCCAGTTCGTCTTCGCTCCTCCACGACTTTGAAGTGATGAAGATGCTGCACGACCCAGCGGACGCGGTCGCGACGCAAACGGTACATGTGCTGGCAAACCGCCCGGACGGCGACGCGCTTGTCACATCGGTGCTCGCGAAGTGGCCATCGCCCGATGCTCGCTTTGATCTGCTCGCCCGGTCGCTGCTCTCCCGCGAAAGCGGGCTGGACGCGGCCGCGTCGCTCCTTGACCAGTTCACCGCCTCCGCGGACCGCGCACACTCCACACTCGCCGACCGGCTCGCGGCCCACCTGCGGCCGCACAAGGGCCATGCGCGTGTGGCCGCGGCGCTACGGCGTCACCGATTGTCGCTGTCGCGGATCATCGCCCTGATATTCCCGGAAGGAACCTCTGGCAAGAAGCCCACCAAGCACGCCGCGTGACCGCCCATGACGCACCCCGCGCACACATTCCTGACGACGCTCCAGGCCGCGATGAGTGCGCGCGCCATCTATGGCGAGGATCACTCCTTGTTCCTCCGTCAATCGGACGCGGCGGCGTCCGCCGCCCGCACGGCTCTCGGGGAGCATTCTCCGCTCGTCGTGGTGTTCTTGCCCCCGCGCGTGATCTGCAACGACCGTGTGCTGCCCGCGCGCCCGGACGAGTTGGATGGGCTGGCAGCCCGCCTTGCCGCCCACGACGCCGACGCCTTGACCGTGATCGCCGCGCCGTCCGCCACGGCGGTGCGCGAGCTTCTGGCATTCCTGGCATCGCCACCGGACGCACGGGTGCCCGAGTTGCGCGAGTTTCATGTATCTCGGGCGCATGCGTCCGCGCCCGCCCCGCCCCCGGATACCCCGGAGCCCGCCGCGCTCACCCGCGACGTGCAAACACTCTGGGGCGAGATGCTGCAACCCGGAACGGAATCGGCGACCATCCCTGCCGAGCACCTCGCCCAGCTTGTCCACCACATCACCGCGAGCGTTGCGGCGAGCCGTGCGTCCATCCTGCGGCTGGCGGCGGTCAAGGACATGGACGAGTACACGTTCGTGCACACGGTGAACGTCGCCATCCAGTCCGCGGCCCTGGCCGAGGCGGTGGGGCTCTCCAAGACGCACGTCCACGCCATCATCGAGGCCGGGCTGCTGCACGACATCGGCAAGGGCGCGATCCCGCCGGAAGTGCTGCAGAAGAAGGCCATGCTGAACGACGCGGAGCGAGCGATCGTGCAGCGACACCCTGTGGACGGTGCCGCGATGCTCATTGAGCGGAGGCACCACAACCCGCTCGCGGCGATCGTGGCCATGGAACACCACATGCACATCGACGGTTCCGGCTACCCGGCGCCACGCCGTCACCATCGCCCGCACCTTGCGAGCCAGATCGTCCAGGTTGCCGATGTGTTTGACGCGCTCCGCACCCACCGGCCTTACCGGGCGGCGCTCTCGCACGACGAAGCAACGAGCGTGATGTGGCAGAGCGCCGGCTCCAAGTTTGATCGGGACCTCCTGGCGACGTTCTTTCAGAGCGTCGCGCCCCGTACGGCGGCGTGAGCCGACCACACTCCCTCCGCGTGCTACTTGCCGGGTTCGCAGTGCGATGTGGTCTCTTCGAATCCTGGGAGGACCTTGGCCTCCTTCAACGGCGTCACTTCCACCAGCACGATGCCGGCCACCGTGCGTTTGAACACGTTCAGGCCCTCGCCCCGGCGCGGCAGGGAGCGGGCGTTCTCCTCCCGGTCCATGAACACGACCACCTGCACCCCATCCACCGTCGCCAGCAGCGAATCGGTCTCGATGCTCATGACGTTGTGACGGTTGTCCCACCCGATGAGCGCGAGCCCGGGGAAGGACTTCACGATCAGGGCCCTGCCAAGGTACTTCTTGGTGTACCTCGCAAACTCCTCGTCGTCGGTACACGCCTCGTAGGGCCTGAAGCCGCCGTGGACGATGGACTGGTAGGCCGTGATCGGCGACTCCACCGGGTACGCGGTCCTGGCCCACTGCCGCATGCCCACCACCAGCGCACCGAGGGCGACAATCGCCACCAGAGCAGCGATGCGCATCCAACCGATGCGGGCAAGGATGCTCTTGCCGCCCGAAGCACCGGCGGGGATTGCGCCATCCAACGCGGGAACAGCGAGTGATTCGACTCCGTGCGGCACCAAGAAGGACGCACGGAGCGATGCGTCCAAGGCGCGCTGAGATTCCAGCGCGGCCCGCAGGGCAGGGTCCACGTGGAGGCGCGATTCGAACGCGGCGGCGTCCTCCCGCGTGAGCATGCCGTCGACGTACGGGTCCAGCATGGCGTGCCAGTCGCGGCCGCCGGAGCCACCGCCAAAGTCACCCTCAAAGTGAAGCAGGAGCACGCTCATCGCGCACCACCCTTCACGGCGCCCTCGGCCGCGCTGCGCCGCCCCGCCAACGCCGCCCGCATCGCCGCCCGCGAGCGGTGGACGTGGCTCATCGCGGTGCCCTCGGGGATGCCCAGGGCCTCGCCGATGCGCGCGTACGGCAATTCCAGCACTGTCTTCATGAGCAGGCACGCCCGGGCCGTCTCGTCCAATCCACGGAGCGCTCGTGCAACGTCATCCTCGAACGCCTCCTGCTCGCGTTGAATGTTCCCACTGAAGCGGTCGACGCCCGGGGAGGACGGGCCCACGCCGTCTCGGCCGGCCACACCGGCCATCACGTCGTTGGGGGCCGGCGTGGGCTTCATCTTCCTCGCCTCATTGAGCGCAACGAACCGCACGATCTGCCCCATCCATGCCTGGAAGCTCGTGCCGGGTTCAAACTGTTCCAAACGCGTCAGCCCCACCACCGCTGCCTCTTGAACGACGTCACTCGCGCGGGAACGATCGCCCAGCACGCCGGCAGCGATGCACCAGAACAAGCGAGCGTGCTCTTGGAAGAGGCGCGCAAAGTCCTCGCGCGAGAATGAACCCGCGCGCTCCGCCTTCGCCGTGCTGGTTGCCTGCGTCGCCATCTCCGGAGAGCCACCCACACCACCGCTGACGCCACCGCCAGCATACACACCCGCCCCCGCCCCCGCCGACGCGAACACCGCCACGAACACGAACGCAGCCCACCGGGATGGAACGGGGCACATGGGACGCACGCCGCACTCCAATCCCCGCACACCCACGAGCAGGCCCCGCCGTGGCTCTCAGCCAAGACGATCGCATCGCTCGGTTCCCCAACCCTCCAGGCACCAGATGTCGTGCGACGCACGACTCCTTGCAAAAAATGACAGAACTCCGGAATGCACGCCCCCCGATAACGCAGGAGTGACCGGCACCCCCACATCCCCCTATCCTGCCACCCCATGAAGATCCACGAATACCAGGCCCGTGACCTGCTCGCCTCCTACCAGATCCCGGTCCCCCAGGGCCGCATGATCACTTCCATTGAAGACGCCGCGTCGGCGTTCAAGGCCGTCACAGCGACCCAGTCCAAGGCACTCGCGGTCGTGAAGGCCCAGGTGCACGCGGGTGGGCGTGGCAAGGCCGGGTTCGTGAAACTCGTCAAGACGCCCGAGGAGGCCACCGAGGCGGCCCGCTTCATGCTGAGCAATCGCATGAAGAGCCCTCAGACGCCGCCCGAAGGGCTCGAAGTGAAGCGTCTGCTGGTCGCGAGCGCCGTGGACATCGCCGACCGCAAGGGCGGTGGCAAGGAGGAGTTCTATCTCGCGATCACGACCGACCGCGGCAGCCGCCGCAATGTGCTGATCGCTTCGCGCGAAGGCGGTGTCGAAATTGAGCAGGTCGCCCACGACCGCCCGGACGCGATCATCAAGGAGCCCCTCCACCCGCTTCTGGGGCTGCAGGGCTTCCAGGCCCGCAACGTTGCATTCAAGCTTGGGCTGACAGGCAAGCTGGCGTCGCAGGCCGCGGACATCATGCAGAAGCTGTCCAAGCTCTACATCGAGAAGGACTGCTCACTCGCCGAGATCAACCCGCTGGTCGTCGCCACCGGCGTTGGAGCCGAACCTGCCGTCTACGCGATCGACGCAAAGTTCAACTTCGACGAGAACGCCCTCTTCCGCCACAAGGACGTCGCGGCCCTTGCCGACCCCACCGAGGAAAATCCGGCGGAGCAGCGGCCGGTAAGTTCGGCCTCACGTACATCGCCCTCGACGGCAACATCGGCTGCCTAGTCAACGGCGCGGGGCTTGCCATGGCGACCATGGACATCATCAAGCTCCACGGCGGGGAGCCCGCGAACTTCCTGGACGTCGGCGGCGGCGCAACTGAAGAGGCCGTGACCGAAGCATTCTCGATCATTCTCAGCGACCACAACGTCAAGGGTGTGCTCGTCAACATTTTCGGCGGCATCATGCGGTGCGACGTCATCGCACAGGGCATCGTGAACGCCGCGACGAAGCACAAGAACCCCGATGGCAGCACCGGCTTCAAGGTGCCGCTGGTGGTCCGCCTTGAGGGCACGAATGTTGATGCCGGCCGCCAACTGCTCACGAACGCCAGGGGCAGCCTGCCCACGCTCCAGGCCGCCGCTGATCTCACGGACGCTGCCAAGAAGGTGTGCGCGGCGGTCGCCTGAGCGCCAGCGTCCACAAGCCTTGATCAAAGTCCCGCCGCTACTGCGGCCCGCTGCGCCGCGCGACCAGCGTCGCTTCGGTCGTGAACTCGTGGTCCGCGCCGTCCACCTTGCGGATGTACTTGATCGTCACCTTGTCGCCCGGCTTGTGGGTGCTGAGCATCGGCATCCACGACTCCACGTCGGTCAGGACGGTCTCGTTCCACTTGATCATCTTGTCGCCTTCCTTGAGGCCGGCCTTCGCCGCGGGCAGATCGGGGAAGACCTCGCCGATCATCACGCCGTCGTTGCCGCTGTAGTCGCCGGGGGCGATGCCAAACCGCACGCCCACGCCACTGACGGAACCGACGTTCTGGTCGTCGTTCTTCTTTTCCTCTTCCGTCTGCTTGGAGGGGTCACGCCCGGTCGCGGTGGTGAACACGAAGGGCTCGGTGCGAAGCGCCGCGTCCAGCGCGATGCGGTACGCAAGGTCCGCGACCTGCGCAGCGCCGTCAACGTTGATGAGGTCCGGCGTGTCTGTCGGCATGTGGTACTGCTTGTGCAGCCCGGTGAACAGAAAAAGAGCCGGAACGCCCGCGCCGGCAAACGACGCATGATCGGACGGTCCCAGACCGCTGGGCTTGGGCGCGATGTTGAAGCCCGCGCTGTCCACGTACGGCTTGATCCAGTCCTCGAGCCCGACCGCTGTGCGCACGCCGCCCAGCTCAAGGCCCTTTTCCTCGTCCAAGCGGCCGATCATGTCCATGTTGATCATGAGGGCGTGCTTCTCGATGGGGACGATGGGGTGCTTGACGTAGAACTTCGAGCCCACCAGACCGCCCTCTTCCGCGGAGAACGCCAGAAAGAGGATGCTGCGACGGGGTGTATCACCAAGCTCGTCCCAAACCTCCTTGAGGCGGGCCGACACAATCAGGTTGCCGCTGGTGCCGCTGGCGTTGTCGTCCGCGCCCGGGTGCAGCTTGCCGCGTGGGTCAGGATCACGCGACCCAAAGTACCCGTAGCCCACGTGGTCGTAGTGGCTGCCCACGACGACGTACTCGTCCTTCAGGCTGCCCACGCCCTCCAGCACCGCGCCGACGTTGTCCGTCACCAGCGGGATCTTGGTGATCGTGACGTCCACCGTCACCGGTGCCTTCGCGAGTTCCACCACCCCGCCGTTTTCATCCGCCCATTGCCGGAGCGCAAGCAGCGACCGGCCCTCGGCGTCCGCCGCCTTCACCATCGCGTCGGCGGCCTCGATGGACATCATGACCACCGGCACCTTGAGGGGCGTCCGGCCCGCCAGAGATAGATCGTCGAGCTTCTCAGTCCGTGGATCGTCCGCGCCGGGCGGATTCACCAGGATGATCGCAGATGCCCCACGATTCGCGGCGGCCCGCAGCTTGCTGTCGAGCCCCGCAGCGGGCGACCAACGGGCATCGCTCCACCTGCTCTTGCCATGCTCGTCCATCGGCTCGAACCGGAGGACCATCGCGATCTTACCGGTGAGGTCGACTTCCTTCTTGCTGCCCTCTTCTCCCACCAGCGGGTAGGACGTGTAGTCGTCGTTGCCCTCTTCGATGGAATACCCGACGAACGCGACCGGCCCGGTCACGTTGCCTGTCGCGGAGTAGCCCAGCACGTTGAAGTCTGTCCCGGCCGTCAGCGGCGCGCCGCCCACAAAGGACAGCTCCTGCTTCTCCAACCGCACGGAGTCGCCCGGTCGCCGGCTCGCCGGAGCGAGGAACACCTGCCGATAGGTCTTTGTGCCCGGCACGCCATCGGCCGCGGCGATCGCCTTGGCTTCGTCGCTCGCATCGTCCGCCGGGTCCTCGGGCGTCGTGAACGCCGGGGGAAGGCCCAGCTGCGTCCAATAGAACTCGATGTACTCCGCCGCGCGCCGGTTGCCCGCTGTGCCGGGTGCTCTCCCCTCCATCATGGGGTCGGCCAGAGAAAAGACGTGCTGCTGGTAGCGGAGGGCGTACGGCTTCAACGCATCTGCGGCGGTCGGCGCGTGGTGCGGGGCCACGGCGTCGTCGGCCAGCACGGGTTGGCAGACGACACAGGCGAGGGCGAGCGAAAGGGTCTTCAGCACAAGGTGACTCCCAGGAGAAATGCCAACATCCCCGCCGGCATGGCGTTGCATTGTTCGCCGGTGGAGGCTCCGGTGCTACACCAAGGGAGCCACCTTCCCGCGCCGGACCGCATCAAACTCGTGGGCCCTACACCTACCATCTCCGCCCCTCGGAGGACCCCCCATGCCCACGTCCGCTTCTCCCGCCCACCCACACGCCGCTCCATCCCATGGTGCCCACCCGATGACCCACGCTTCTTCGTCGGTTCTCAACCCTTCCGATACGTTCCCCCACCGCCACAACGGTCCCAGCGAGGCGGACATCGCGGAAATGCTCCAGTTGGTGGGGTACGCATCCCTCGATGAGCTCACCAGCGCCACCGTGCCCGAGGCCATCCGTCTGCGTCAGCCGCTGGCCCTCGCGGGCCTGCCGGAAACGCCACGCGGCGAGCACGAGACCCTGCGACTGCTCGCCGGATACGCCGCGGAGAACACCGTCGCCAAGTCCTTTATTGGCATGGGCTACTACGGCACCATCACGCCGGGCGTCATCCTCCGCAATGTGATGGAAAACCCGGGGTGGTACACGCAGTACACGCCGTACCAGGCGGAGATCGCCCAGGGCCGCCTCGAGGCACTGCTCAACTTCCAGACCATGGTGAGCGACCTCACCGGGCTGCCCCTCGCCGGCGCGAGCCTGCTCGACGAGGGCACCGCCGCAGGTGAAGCCATGAGCATGTGCGTCTCCATCCACGACGACGCGCGCAAGACGTTCATCGTCGCCAGCGACTGCCACCCGCAGACCATCGGCGTCGTCAAGACCCGCGCGGACGGTCTGGGCTTCAAGCTCGTCATCTCGGACCCGGCCAAGGCCGCGTTCACGCCGGACGTCGCGGGCATCCTGCTGCAATACCCCGCCACCGACGGGCGCGTGGAGGACTACCGCGCCATCATCAACGCCGCGCACGCTGCCGGTGCTCTTGTGGTGATGGCCACCGACCTGCTCGCCCTCACGCTCCTGACCCCGCCCGGCGAGCTCGGCGCGGACATCGCAGTGGGCAGCGCCCAGCGATTCGGCGTCCCCATGGGCTTCGGCGGCCCACATGCTGCGTTCATCGCGACCAAGAGCGAGTACGTGCGCAAACTGCCCGGCCGCATCATCGGTGTGAGCAAGGACGCCCAGGGCAACCCCGCCCTCCGCATGGCGATCCAGACGCGCGAGCAGCACATCCGCCGAGAAAAGGCGACCAGCAACATCTGCACCGCCCAGGCCCTCCTCGCGATCATGGCAGGCCTCTACGCCTCCTACCACGGCCCAGAGGGCCTGCGCCGTATCGCGAGCCGCGCCCACGCCTTCGCCGCCGTCCTCGCGACCGGCCTCAAGCGCCTCGGGCACGAGGTGCTCACGCCGGTCTTCTTCGACACCATCCGCGTCCGGCCCGCCGACGGGCACCAGGGCGTGGTCGCCGCTGCTCAGTCCCGCGGCATGAACCTCCGCGACTTTGGTGACGGCACCATCGGCATCTCCTGCGACGAGACCACGACCCGCGCCGACATCGCCGCGCTCATCGAGTGCTTCTCCGAGGGCGTCGCCACCCAGGGCGCATTCAGCGCCGATTCCCTGCTCGCCGAGGCCAATGTTGCGTTCCCCGCCGGGCTCGCCCGCCAATCCGGCTACCTCACGCACGGCGTTTTCAACTCGTACCACAGCGAGCACGAGATGCTGCGGTACATCTTCAAGCTGGCGGGAAGAGACCTCTCGCTGGCCCACAGCATGATTCCTCTGGGATCATGCACCATGAAGCTCAACGCCACCAGCGAAATGATCCCGGTGACGTGGGAAGCCTTCGGCGCCCTCCACCCCTTCGCCCCACGCGAGCAGTCCGCCGGCTACGCCCACGTCTTCAAGGACCTGGAAGCGTGGCTCGCCGAGATCACGGGCTTTGCCGCGGTCTCCTTGCAGCCCAACTCGGGCGCGCAGGGTGAGTACGCCGGCCTCGCCGTCATCCGCGCCTACCACCGGGCCAACAACCAGGGCCACCGCAACGTCTGCCTCATCCCCGAGTCCGCCCACGGCACCAACCCGGCCTCCGCCGTCTGCGCGGGCTTCGAGGTCGCCGTCGTCAAGAACCTGCCCGACGGCAGCATCGACATGCACGACCTGCGGGCCAAGGCCGAGGAACACAAGAACAACCTCGCCGCTCTCATGGTCACCTACCCAAGCACCTACGGCGTCTTTGAAGAGGGCATCCGCGAGGCCATCGGCATCGTTCATGAACGCGGCGGGCAGGTGTACATGGACGGCGCGAATATGAATGCCCAGGTCGGCCTCACGAGCCCCGGCTACATCGGCGCGGACGTCTGCCACCTCAACCTGCACAAGACCTTCTGCATCCCCCACGGCGGCGGCGGCCCCGGCATGGGCCCCATCGGCGTTGCTGCCCATCTCGCGCCGTACCTCCCCGGGCACCCTGTGCAGCAGCCTGTCGCGGGCGTGGGCCCAGAAGGCACATACGACAAAGCGATCGGCCCCGTGAGCGCCGCCCCCTACGGCTCCGCATCGATCCTGCTCATCTCGTGGATGTACATCGCGATGATGGGAGCCGCGGGCCTCAAGCGGGCAACACAACTGGCCATCCTCAACGCCAACTACATGGCCAAGCGTCTCGAGTCGCACTACCCCGTGCTCTTTAAGGGCAAGAACGGCCGCTGCGCCCACGAGTTCATCATGGACGTCCGCCCCTTCGACAAGGCCGGCACCGGCGGCGCGGGCATCAAGCCCGACGATATCGCCAAGCGCCTCATGGACTACGGCTTCCACGCCCCCACCATGTCTTGGCCCGTCCCCGGCACGCTCATGTTCGAGCCCACCGAGAGCGAGAGCAAGGCCGAGCTCGACCGCCTCTGCGATGCCATGATCGAAATCCGCAAAGAAATCGCGGCGATCGAGCGGAGCGAAATGGACAAGGCCGACAACCCCCTCAAGAACGCCCCGCACACGATGCACGTCGTGAGCGCAACGGAGTGGAAGCACCCCTACCCGCGCGAGCAGGCCGCCTTCCCCGCCCCCTGGACCCGCGGCCACAAGTTCTGGCCCAGCGTGGGACGCGTGGACAACCCTTACGGCGACCGCAACCTTGTGTGCACGTGCCCGCCCCTGAGCGAATACGCGGACAAGTAGCCGGCGTAAGGCCCACCTGCAAAGTCACGGAGGACGCATGCCATTTCTACAACACACGCTCCCCAACGGCCTCACCATCATCGCCGACACCGACCCCTCCGCGCAGACCACCGCCGCTGGGTTCTTCGTCCGCACCGGCGCACGCGACGAGGCGTCTGGCCTCATGGGCGTCAGCCACTTCCTTGAGCACATGATGTTCAAGGGCACCGAGGCCATCGGTGCCCACGAACTGAACCGCCGCTTCGACGCCCTAGGCGCCCGCAGCAACGCCTACACCAGCAACGAGATGACGTGCTTCTACACGCACGTCCTGCCCGAGGCCCTCCCGGAAGGGCTTGACCTCCTCAGCCGAATGATGCGCCCTGCCCTCCGCCAGGCCGACTTCGACACCGAAAAGGGCGTCATCCTCGAAGAAATAGCGATGTACGAGGACAACCCCTTCTGGAGGCTCTACGAAGCGACGATCGAGAAGCACTTTGGTACGCACCCCATGGGCCACCGCGTGCTCGGCACGCCCGCCACGATCACCGCCCTGCAGCGCGACCAGATGCAGCAGTACTTCGATACCCGCTACTCCGCCGACAACACCGTCGTGGCCCTCGCCGGGAAACTGGACTTTGACCGCTGCGTCGCCGACATCGAACGCATCTGCGGCGGTTGGCAGCGCACGAGCGCAGGCCGCAACAACACCGCGCCGGCCCTCGCTGGGGGACCGCTCGAAGTACGCAGCGAGAAAGTGAACCGGGGCTACGTTCTCGCCCTCATGCGGGCCCCGGCCTTCCACGACGACCGCCGCTACGCCGCCGCGCTCCTCGCCCAGATTCTGGGCCTGCCGGACAACAGCCGCCTCCACTGGTCGCTGGTGGAGCCCGGCATCGCCGAAGAAGCCCAGGCGAGCTACGACCCCCACGACGGCTCCGGCGACTACTTCGTGTACGCCTCAGGCGAGCCCGACCGCCTGGATGAAGTCTGGTCGATCATCGACGCGCAGCTCAAGGGCCTCGCCGACTCGCTCACGCAGGACGACATCGACCGCCTCCTCCCCAAGATCGTGACGGGCACGACGCTGGGCGCAGAACGCCCCCACGACCGCATGCACCGCCTGGGCAGGCTCTACACCTACCTCCACCGCTACTGGTCGCTGGAAGAAGAACTGGAAAAGGTCTCCCGCGTCACGCTCAAGGACCTCAAGGACCTCTGCGCTGCGTTCCCCATGGAGCCAGTCACCGTGGGTCGCCTGCTCCCGGCCTGAGCGGTGAAACACCGCCCGCGTCCCTCGCCTGCACGCGCTCCATCCACGCCCGCACCGCCGATGGGTCGCACGAAAAGACCTCGCGGTAGTACATCAAAAGAAGGCTCGCGGCCCGCACGATCGAGACGGGGTCAATGCCCGGGCTCACCCCGCCCCTCGACACATCACGGAGCACCGCCACCGTCTCGGCCCGCACCCGCCATACGGGCGAAACCGCGGCCCCCCCCACACTTCCCACCCCCGCCGCATCCGCCGTCAACCCGCCCAGCCGCGGAGCGAACGCGTACGTCCTTGCGGCGCTGAGTTCGTCCCCCGTCCGCACATCGCGGAAGAGTTCCGGCGCGTGGCCCGTGTCACTGAGCGCGCTCCAGGCCACCAGCAGCACCGCCCTGTCATTCACCGCAGCATCGCCGCACAGCATGCGGGCGCCCGCAAGCAGCGCGTCGTAGAGGGCCGGGTGCGGGTCCGCATCCGTCACCGCGTGCTGCACCACGTCCAGCATCGCGTGCCCGGCGTAGAACGCCGACAACCCCGACCGCACCGCCGGGAACGGCTCCTGCAAGTCCCACGATGTCAGCGTCGCCAGGCTCTGCGGGTTCCGCTCCAGCTTCCGCAGGCTGACAATCAGCTCCCCTCGGGTCATCGGCTCGATGCCCCCGGAGAAGCGAGCGTCCTCGCGTTTGGACCCCTTCGCCACGCACCGCACCACCCCAAGGGCCCGCGCGAAGAACACCACCGTCTGGCTGGTCTCGGACCAGTCCCACGCGCGAACGCAGATGGCATCGTCGGTGTGCAGCGACACAAGCCAGCGTAGTGTCGCGGCGGCCCAACCGTCTCTCGCCGCCCCCGCGCCCGGACCCCTCGGCACTACCATCGCCCATGAGCGACACGATCTTCTCCAGGATCATCCGGGGCGAGATCCCCTGCCACAAGGTCTACGAGGACGCGCACGTGCTCGCGTTCCTGGACATCTTCCCCCTCAGCCGCGGGCACACACTGGTCATCCCCAAGGAACCCGCCCCCACGGTGGACCGCCTCAGCGATGAGTCCGCCGCGGCCGTCGGCCGCGCCCTGCCCCGGGTCGCCCGCGCAGTCATGAAGGCCACCGGCGCGGAGGCGTACAACATCCTCCAGAACAACGGGGAACTCGCCCACCAGGCCGTTCACCACGTGCACTTCCACATCATCCCCAAGTTCCCGGACGGCACGGGCCTGGGGATCGGCTGGAAGGCCGGCAAACTTGAGAACGGCCCCGCGCTGGCGGCGCAGGTGGCAGCCCTCGTGAAGTGAAACAACCGCGACAACCGGGCGTACGACCACTCCCCGGCGCGGACCGCACCACCCTTGCACAACAAAGGCGGCCCGACCGGCGGCGATGAGTGGGGACGCGAGTACCTGGCATGGAGGCACGGGGCAACGAACGCGGCAACGAGAAGGCACCCCACCAAAATGGCGAGGACCTTGCCGCACGCGCTATCGACCCCGAAGGCGACGAGCCCGAGAGCGCGATGGCGCGGGCCGCGGACGTCGGCCCATCCGCCCCCGCCGCGGGCCACACCAGGTGGGAGGTGCTGCGACACCGCCACTTCCGCAACATTTGGATCGCCGCGTTCTTTTCCTGGATCGGCACGTGGATGGAGAACACCGGCGTGTCGTGGGTCATGGGCCAGGCGACGCTCGCGAAGGAGTGGACCGACAAGGGCTACCCCGACGCACCCACCATGATGGCCTGGCACGCCGTCGCCCAGCTGGGGCCCACCCTGGTGCTCGGCCTCTTCGGCGGCGCCATCGCCGACCGCGTCAACCGCAAGAACCTGCTCATCGTCACGCAGATCATGCTCATGCTGACCGCCGCGGCCCTCATGGTCTGCGCGTGGTTCGATGCGCTGAACCCCTGGGTGCTCCTCGCGGTGGGCTTCGCCTACGGCTGCATCGTGGCCTTCAACATCCCCGCGTGGCAGGTGCTCACGCCGCGCCTGGTGCCCAAGCACGAACTCACCAGCGCCATCATGCTCAACGGCATGATGTTCAACCTCGCGCGGGCATTGGGGCCTGTCGCGGCGGGGTGGCTCATGGGGGTGACCGACTCTACGTGGCTCTTCGCCGTCAACACCATGAGCTTCGTGGGCGTCATCCTCGTCGCGTGCACCACGCCCGACGCACCCGCCCCGCCCAAGCCCCCCACCAGCCACTGGCACGACGTGCAGGAGGCGTGGAAGTACGCCTTCAGCCACACCGGCACCCGCGTGCTCATCATCGGCATCGCCCTCTCCAGCATGCTCAGCACCCCCATGCTGCGGATGCTCCCGCTGCTGGTCAGCGAGGTCTACCCGAGTTCCAGAGTGTTCCCTTTGCCCGCCGATTACAAGGAAGCTTCGTACGGCATGCTCCTGGGCTTCATGGGCGCAGGTGCGGTGCTGGGAGGCATCCTCATGCGTCTTGTACCCGCCTGGTACCCCCGCCACCACCTCGTGCCCGTCTCCGTCACGCTCTGCGGACTCAGCCTCGTGGGCCTGGGCTTGTGCACCGACCTCATCGCCGCCCTCATCGTCATGGTGCCGGTGGGCATCTTCTGGATGTGGTCCTTCAACGCGGCGATGGGCGCGCTCCAAGTCCACATCGAGGACCGACTCCGAGGCCGCGTCCTGGCGATCTGCAACGTCATTTCCTTCGGCAGCATGCCGCTGGGCAGCTTCATCGCTGCGTGGTCCACCGATGCCGCGACCGCCGGCGGGGCCACCCACGGCTGGGCGCTCCAATGGGGCGTGATCGCACCATCCGCCGCGCTCGCGCTCATTGGCCTCTGGATGCTCCGCTACAGAACGCCGGAGATCGACGGCCTGAAACCCGGCGACGAGGGCTGGGACCGCAAGCCCGGGTTGCTGAGGGGCCTCCTTGCCTCCGCACACAGGCCGAGGGCCTAGCCGTCACGCCTCCCCCCGCGACGGCTGATCAGCAACCGACTCGATGGTCGCGAGCATCACCTCGATGGTGCGGCGGATGTCGTCCATGGCCGCCTGAGTTCGCACCTGCCGGGCCACCTGCCCGCTCAGGGACAGCAGCGTGGCGTGCACGACCGCCTCCTCCGATGCCTGCAGGGCGGGGATGTACAGCTCGAGCTTCACCGGCTCGGTGAACCTGATGCCGATGTCGTGCACATTGCCGCGGTAGTGCGTGCAGCGCACCACCTCACCCTGGACCTTGACGATGAGCTTGCGGTTCGGCCCGACCAGCGCGAACGAGCACCCCGACCCGACATGCACGAAGTTGGCGTGCATGATGCCCATACCACCGTTGGAGATATCACGGACGCTGAGCACGATGGGCGGCGACTGCCCGCCAGGGTTGGAGAACACCCCGATGATCGTGTACCCGGTCGGCAACCCCAGCCGCGCAATCGAACGCTTGCCCGCGTGTTCGGACGCCTCTTCTGAGGCAAAGGCGTGCGCAAGATCGGCCGACGCCTGCTCAGCGTGCTGCGAAATGCGGTTGGGAAGTGGTGACGAGGCCAACGGCGGTGCTCCGATCGCTTCCGGAAGCAGCATCGAAAAGCCCACCGGATCAACTCAACGTCACCTCGCATTTGACTGCCCTTTCCTGGTGGGCTTCGTCCCGTAACCCACAACGCACCCACGCCAACACCAACAAGCCACCGGCATCGATGGGTCCGCAGCGATCCGAACTCCATTGCTCCACGGTCGATACCCAACCACCTGACCACCGTGGGGAACCGAGTCAACCGGCCGCGCACACCGACGAATTGGTGCCGTTTCAAGGCCGATTGGGCGAACCCGCACGGGCGGTATAGCGTTGTGGTGCCATGCACGAACGCCTAAAAACGCGGGCCATCTTCGTCGGTGATGCCCGGACCGGGGTCACTCAGATCGGTGGAGGCCTGCCCGGCCGGAATGGTGTCGTCACACAGCCCGCGCCCGTCTCCGTCCAGACCATGACAGCCGGCTACACGCATGATATCGACGCGTGCGTCCGCGAGATCAACAAGCTCGCAGCCGCCGGCGCGGACATCGTCCGCGTCGCCGTCCCGGAGAAGAAAGACACCGAGGCCCTCCGCCACATCCTGCCGCAGGTGCAGGTGCCGATCGTCGCCGATGTCCACTTCCACTTCCAGCGAGCCCTGGAAGCCGTCGAGGCGGGCGTCCACAAGATCCGCCTGAACCCCGGCAACATCCAGGACCGCGCGCAGGTGGTCGAGGTCATCCGCGCCTGCAAAGCCGCCAACGGCGGCAATGGCATCCCCATCCGCGTCGGCGTGAACGAGGGCTCGATCATCGAGCGCAAGGACAAGCAGAAGCGCATGAAGGAGCTGGGCGCGGTTTTCAGCAACCACGCCCACGGCTACCTGCTCGCCATCATGATCGCCAAGCTCGAGGAATACCTCGATATCTTCTACGAAGAAGACTTCCGCGACATCGCCATCAGCGCCAAGAGCATGGACGCCGCGATCGTCGTGGACGCGTACACCGAGATCAGCACACGCTTCGAGCACCCACTGCACCTGGGCGTTACGCACGCCGGCCCCAAGGAAACCGGCTGCATCCGAAGCGTCGCCGCGCTCTCAGCCCTCCTGTGCAACGGAGTCGGCGACACCATCCGCATCTCCTACGCCAACGACCCCATCTACGAAGTCCAGGACGGCCTCGAACTGCTCTGGAGCCTCGGCCTCCGCACGCGCAAGGGCGTGGACCTCATCGCCTGCCCCACCTGCGGCCGCATCCAGGTGGACCTCTTCACGCTCGTCCAGGATGTCCGCAAGGCCCTTGCCGAAAAGATCACCGTTCCTATGAAAGTCGCGGTCATGGGCTGCATCGTGAACGGCCCCGGTGAGGCCGAAGGTGCCGACGTCGCCGTCTTCGCGGGCGACCGCCGCGGCATCATCTACGTGCAGGGCCAGAAGGTCGCCAACGTTCCGGAGCCCGAGATCCTCGACAAGCTCCTCGCCGAGTGCCTGGCGTTCCAAGCCAAGGTCCATCGCGGCGAAGCCAAACTCGGCGAGAAGAAGGTCGACATCATCCCTCCCGACCCCATCGGCGAACTCGGCAGCGGCTGGGAGAAGATCGCCGCTGGGCTGGTCGGCACACCGACCCCGATCACGGTGGGAAAGACGTAAGTGCCGCGAGGCGAGCCATCGGAACCGACGCGATCTCGTCAGCGAACGCATGACAGCTTCATCGAGCGCGCATGGCGAACCGGAGGCTGCGCACTGGTCGATGTCCTCGCGTGGAGCCTCGGCTGGTCCTGGATCACGCCCGACTCCAACCCCGCGATCTCGCGCGCCCGCGAACTGGCCCTGCCCGACCTCGCTCGCATGCGCCGCGAGCCCCTCCCCCTTTCGCGACCCCTCATCATCCTCAACGGCTACCACGCCTGGGCGGGCGTCGTCGAGAGTGTGCGCAAGCAGCTCGCCCGCATCACCTCCGGCAACCCTGACGACATCCTCGCCATCTCCTTCATGGACCAGACCTGCTTCGACGCCCAGCGCCAACGCGTGCTGGACGAAACGGACCGGTGGGTCGGCCTGAGCACACCCGTGGACATCGTCGCCCACTCCATGGGCGGTCTCGTGGGCCGTTTCTGCGGCGTGTCAAACCACCCCGACGGCCGCACGCTCCACATCGAACGACTCTACACCCTCGCCTCACCGCACCGCGGCGCCACCCTCGCGAACATCGCCACGCCCGACGCCACCGCCCGGGGCATGCGCGCAGGCTCGGACTTCCTCAAAGCCCTGGACGCAGCCCCCACCACCATCCGCCGCCTCATCACTTTCACCCACGCCAAGGACCCCGTCGTCGGCGCGCACAACACCTCGCTCCACAACGAACACCCCCGCTGGTGCAGCGGCTCCCGCGTGCTCTCGCACTTCAGCGTGGCGCACAACCCCATCGTCCTCGCGACGATCGCGAGAGAACTCCGTAACGAGCCACCCCTCTTCGATTGGCTCCCCAGCCCCCTCCCCGCCACGTAACAGGCCTCACGACCACATCGCGATACCCGCAGCGCTCGGAACGCCCTTGGCCTTCGACGCCGTCGCCAGAATGGTCGCCCGCTGCTCCTTGGAAAGCCCCAGCGCCGCCGCGGTTTGCTCAAAGAGCTCGTCATGCGTCGGCTCGCGCACCGGCCGCTGCCGCAGCCAGAGCACACCCAGCGCAGCAACCGTAATCCCAAAGAACACCGCCGCGCCCGCCGCAGTCGGCGCAACCCACGTCGGCAGCGGTGCCGCAGGCACCTGCACCGTCGCGGTCTGTTCACCCGTCTCGATGCGCAGTGCACCGGGCCGTTCGCCGGGCTGTGCGGTTGTGTCGCTGCCGTCCATGGCGTACCTCCGGGACGCGCAAGCGTACCCTCGCCGATGCACTTCAACCTCGTGGACCACGTCGTCGAAGTCTCCCCCACGCGCATCGTGACGCTCAAGCACGTCAGCAGCGCCGAGGAGTACCTCCAGGACCACTTCCCGACCTTCCCAGTCCTCCCCGGCGTCATGATGCTCGAGGCGATGGTGCAAGCCGCCCGCCGCCTCGCTAAGGAGGCCGGAAGCCAAGACCGCCTCGTCCTCGGCCAGGTCCGCGCCCTCAAGTACGGGGCCTTCGTCGCCCCCGGCTCCACCCTCCGCGTCGAGATCGACCTCCACAAGCAGCTCGATGGCGGCCAGTGGGAGTTCAAGGGCCAAGGCCTGCTCATCGATCCCGCGCGGGGCCCCGGCGACACCCCAACGGCCGTCTCCGGCCGCTTCCTGCTCCGCCCCGTCAAGGTGCGAATGGTCGCCGCAGCGAGCACCTGATCACTCTCACCGCCACCCTGCCCCAACCCTCGCGTGCCGGCCCAAGCAACCCCCGACGCGTCTACTATGGCGGCTTCCCCCGGGAGCGGGTGTGAAGTCACTTTTTCAGGGATGACGCATGACACGCGATGAGATCTTTGCCAAGGTTCGGGAACTCCTGGTGGACGCGCTCGCCGTGGACGAGGACGAAGTGACGATGCAGGCCGTCCTGACCAAGGACCTGGGCGCTGAGTCCATCGACTTCCTGGACATCGTCTTCAAGCTCGAGCAGGCCTTCGGCATCAAGATCGCCCAGGGCGAATTGTTCCCGGAGGGTGGCGCCCAGGACCCCAAGTACGTCAAGGACGGCAAGATCACGCCCGACGGCCTCACCAGCCTCAAGGGCCGAATGCCGCACGTGGACTTCTCGAACTTCGAGAAGAACCCCGAACTCGCCCGCGTCGGCGAGCTCTTCACCGTCGAAACCCTCGTCAAGTTCGTGGAGTGGAAGCTCTCCAAGAAGTAGGCAGCGGCCCTGATGCCCAGTGCCCGATGCCCGATGCCTCCCTATGCGTTGGATGTGGATTGATCGCGTCGTCGCACTCGAGCCCGGCAAACGCCTGGTCGCGATCAAGCACGTCTCCCTCGCCGAAGAACACCTCCACGACCACTTCGCCGCCGATGCCTCCGGCCCCGCCATGCCGATCATGCCCGCGAGCCTCATCTTGGAGGGCATGGCCCAGACCGCCGGCATCCTCGTCGGCCACGCCGAGGGCTTCCGCGAAAAGGTCATCCTGGCCAAGGTCGGCAAAGCCGAACTCACCGAGGACGCCGGCCCGGGCTGCACCCTCCGCTACACCGCCACCATCGTGCAGATGGACAAGAGCGGCGCATCGACGAACGGCGTCGTCGAGCTCCTCGACCCATCCGCGGCCGACGATCGCCCCGCACGCGTCATCGGCCAGATCGACATGATGTTCAGCCACATCGACAACAACATGCAGGGCCTCGCCTTCCCCGCGCACAACTTTGTCTTTGGCGAGGGCTTCAAGACGCTGCTCCGCACCAGCGGCGTCGCCTGGGGCTGATGCGGCATCATTGCTCCACCACGACATCCGCCGTCCCCCACCCCACCCACGCGAAGATCTGCACCAGCCCCGCCCCCACCGGGAACGCGCTGATCACGATCGCCGCCGTCGCGAGCATCCGCCCGCGCGAAACGTTCAGCCGCCCCAGCCATTCGCAGATCGCCACCACCACGATGATGCTGCTGAACTTCAGCAGGATGAGCCCCCAGTGCCCGAACATCTCGAGCAGGTGGTTCGCCACCGCGTTCACCTCGCGCCCGCCCAGCCGCCAGATGATGAAGTACGTCACCATCACGTCCAGCGACGATGCAAGGATGTACCACGCGTAGTGATCGGGGTACATCGCCCGCTTCCACAGCACGGCGAACGGCCCCGTCGCCACAGCGGCTTCTGCATGGATGGGCGGCGGCGTCACTGGGCTCCTCCCCGCGGTGCCAGCCGCGCCCGCACCAGCCGCGTGTACTCCGGGGCCAACCCATCCGCCGACCGACCCGCCCACTGTTCCATCTGCGCAAGAGCCTGCCGCATGAACACCGTGTCACCTGTCACCACCTGCCACCCCTTCTCTTCCGCCGCCATCACCGTCGGCGTGCGCAAGGGGTTGTACACCGTTTCGATCACCACCACCCCGCGCGGGCACGACTGCATGTCATGAATCGGCAGCGCCGACTGCTGCTCCAGCCCTGACCCCTGCATGCCCAGCGGCGTGCACTGGATGAACGCGTTGCAGCACGCACGGGGCAGCAACTGCATCTCCGCCGCGGCCACATTGCCGCCCGTCGCAAAGGGCTGCACCTCCGCCGCGAGCGTCCTCGCCTTCGCCGCGTCACGGTTGTAGATGATGACGTGCGTCCCCGCCCGTGCGCACGCATACGCCGCTGCCCTGGCCATGCCTCCGGCTCCGATGATGCCAACCCTGGCCTTCGCCTCCCGCCCGGACAGAACGCCCGGCGCGTCGCTGAGCACCTCAGCCACAGCCTGTACGTCCGTGTTCGCCACGCGGATGCGGACGGGCACGCCGTTTTCACGCTCCACCACCAGCGTGTTCGCCGCCCGAATGTCCCGACTCGCCTCATCCATCCCCCACCCGCGCTCCTTCGCGAGGCGCGCCAGGTGCTCCTTGTGCGGCATCGTCACGCTCGCCCCGCAGAAGTCCAGCGCCGCATGCTCGATCAACTCCAGCAGCGTCGCCCGGAACCCCACGTACGTCGCGTCCGCATCCGGATACGCCGCGATCGGCAGCGGTACATACACCCCGTCATGCCCCACCGCCGCAAAGCCTGCATTGTGCACCAGCGGCGAGAGCGAGTGCCCCACCGGGTACCCGATGATGCCGTACACGCGCGTCTTTGGACCGATCGACCGGAACCGGTACGTCCCCAGCAACTCCGCAAGCGTCGGCTGCCCCGGTGCCGTTGCCGAAGCCGCCCGCAGCGGCGCAAACGTCAGAAACCCGCCGAACTTGGGCGCAAGCACCCTGCTCGCAACGCCAAACTCCCCCATCGCCAGCGCAACCGCCGGCTTCCCAGCCTGCGACGGCAGCTCCATCGCCTCCACTGCGTCATGCAAAGACCGCGCATGCCACGCGGCCTTCACCACCGCGCACGCACCATCCGCCGCCATCGCGGCAATCCTCCGCGAGAGGTCCGCGGGCCGCTGCTGAAAGTCGTGCGTCGAGAGCACCAGCCTCGTCGACTGCTCGCGCAGTTGCCCCGGGTGCTCCACGCACAGCCGCACCTTCTGAGCCAGGTTCGCCGATCGCGAGTACGACGACCACTCCACGTCCAGGTACGTGGGCGGGTGCTTCGAGGCCGCAGTCAGCCGCTCCAGCACGCTGATCCGCTCCGAGTCCGGCAAGTCACACCCGCCGCCTTCGGCGCTCGCGCGGCACGTCAGAATGCACGGTAGCGGGCACTCCCCGATCAGCCCCTCCACCGCCGCGAGCGTTCCCTCTTCAAAGTCCGGAAGCTCATCAATCCGCAGTTCGACCAAGTCCGCACCGCCCGCCTTTGCCGCGCGAGCATCCTCCACCGCCGCGGCGAAGTCATGCACGAGAATGGGGACGCAAATCAAAGCCATCGGCGGAGGTTAGTCTCCGCCGGTGGCGACAGCGCTCTCCGCAGTGTGCTCAATCACCGCCACCACAGCCACCGCCGCATCCTCCACCACCATCCCCGCCCCCGCCCCCGCCGCCTCCACATCCGCTGGCACCGCCACACCCAGATCCAGCATCAATCCCGTGTCCAGAAGTCCCATGCCCAGAACTCCCGTGACCAGACCC
>DATAKA010000142.1:0-23095 GCA_036261855.1 Phycisphaerales bacterium
ACGGCCTGCTGCCGGACACCGCGGACCTCGCGGCGTTCCTGCGGGTGTTCGCGGGTGGCGACTGCTGATCGCGGAGCATGTGCTGACATAAACGCAACGCCCGTCCTTTCGGACGGGCGTTGGTTGTTCGATCATCCATGGTGCTCAGACGCAGCCGTTACAGGCACGCCCCGCCGCTGAACACGCTCAGCAGACTGTCGATGTCCAGCGTGTCGGGGAACAAGCCGTCGTTGTTGAAGTCGATGTCGTTGCACGTCCCCGTGCTGCACGGGCCACCGCTGAAGACGTTCAGGAAGTCATCAATATCGGTGGTATCGGGGAAGAGGCCGTCGTTGTTGAAGTCGATTGAGTCGCAGCCCGAGCCGATCGTCAGCAGCAGCACGGCGTCGTTGGAGCCGTCGAGCTGGACCTTGACGATCACATAGCGTCCATCGGGGCTCTGGTTGTACCCCTCGGAGACGCCGAGGATGCTGGTGATCGCTTCGCCCTCGACGAGGTCGCCCTCGCGGAGGATGAGTTGGTCGTCACGGAACAGGCCGCGGTCACGCGTGGTGTCCGGGTCGTTCCAGTCGCCGAACCACAGCACGCCGCCGCTGCTGTCGATGAGCACGGGCCCGGTGCCGAACCCTGTGAACTGGAACGTCGGCACGCCGGGAACTTCACCACCCTCGATCGCCACCACCTGGCTGCCCTTCAGGATCACCGAGTCGGTTGCCGTGTCGCCGTCCAGCGTCGCGCGGAACGCGTACGCGCCCGAGTCGTTGACCGACACCGGCTGGCCGGTGAGGATGCGGTAGTTGCGGCCCGCGACGGGGGAGGGCTGGAGTTCCTGCGCGATGAGCGCGTTGTTGATGTAGACCGAGTCCTGCGCGCCGCCGACGGACGTGACGCAGAACATCGTGTGCAGGCCGTTCGAGGAGCGGGCCATGTTCTCCGGGCCCGTGCCGAAGTCCGCGACCGCGGCGGTCATCCCGGGCAGCACGTCCCCCTCCTTCCACAGGACGTTCTCGGTGTAGGTGTTGGCGACGACGTTGTAATCAAAGACCACGAGCGCGCGGTCGACGGTCGTCGCGATGGCCGGGTCGTCCACGGACGCCATCACGAGAAAGTCGTTGGTGTCGTCGCCACGGACCTCGAAGAAACCAATGTACGGAGTGGCGGGAGAGAAGACCGGCGAGGCCGACACCGTCCCCTCCTGCATCACGAGCGTGGAGTTGAAGCGGATGCCGCTGTCGCCGGTGCCGGTGGGGCGGAAGAAGTTGTTCCAGCAGACGTTGCCGCCGCCGTTGATGTTGATGGAGTCAAAGCTTGAGATGGTGAGGCCGGCCGCTCCTGAAGGATCATTCTCCCGCGCGAAGACCACGCCGTCCTTCATCACCACCACGTTGGTGTTCGCATCGCCGTTGGTGGTCACCTCCACAAGGTCCGACCCCGCGTTGTTCACGGCAAGGCCGCCGAAGGACGTGATCGCGCCGACGATCTCCCCTTCCGGCATGGTGATGAGGTCCAGGTCGCGGTACAGCCGGGTCACGCTGACATTCAGCGGCTGGGCGGCGGCGCACGCGGCGGAAGCGCAGAGAATGAACGCAGGGGTGAGCAGTGGGCAACGCATGGGAGGTTCCTTGTGAGTAAGAGGGCATCCTACCCGCACGATGTCGAGCTTCCAATGGTAAACCCCGGACCGCTCGACGAGCCGGCCACGTGGCCGCCTTTTACGTGCCCTCTGTGATGCTTCTATCGCCCACTTTTACAGACACGCCCCTCCGCTGAAGACGCTCAGCAAGCTGTCGATGTCCAGGGTGTCGGGGAAAAGCCCGTCGTTGTTGAAGTCGGTGTCGCCGCAGGTACCGGTGCTGCACGGGCCCCCGCTGAAAACACTCAGGAAGTCGTCGATGTCCGCCGTGTCCGGGAAAAGACCATCGCCGTTGAAGTCGGTGGAATCACAGCAGGTCCCGCCGAAGGAGTAGACGGCGAAGTACGCAGAGGCGTGCGCGCCGGCGTTCCTGAAGTTCCCGCCCGCGATGAGGTTCCCGTTGGGGAGCACGTCCACGGCGAACGTCGTACCGGACGTACCGCCATCCATCGCAGCCCACGCCGAGCCATCCCAGCGGGCGATGTAGTGGGTCACGAAGTTCAGTGTAAAGAACCCCGCGGCGACGATGTCGCCGTTGGGGAGCGGTTGAAGGTCGTTGACCGTTCCGCCGGTCATCCCAGCGCCATAGCCCGACCATGCCGACCCGTCCCACCGAGCCACGCGGTTCACGGTAACTCCGCCGGCGGTGGCGAAGGCACCCCCAGCCACGATGTCACCGTTCGGCATTTCAGCGAGTGAGTAGACAATCGTGTTCATCCCAGTCCCGAACGCGGACCACGCCGCGCCGTCCCACCGTGCGATGCGGTTGACCGTGACGCCGCCTGCGGTCGTGAAGTCACCCGCGGCCACAACGTCACCGTTGGACAGTGTGATGAGCGCACGGACCGTGTTGTTCATGCCAGTGCCCATCGGGGTCCATGCAATTCCATCCCACCGCGCGATGCGGCTGGCGGGCAATCCACCGGCGGTGGTGAACATGCCGGCCGCCACGACGTCGCCGCCCGGCAGGATCGTGACCGCGTTGATGGCGTTATTGACTCCCGCGCCCAGGGGCGACCAGACAGCCCCGTCCCACCGTGCGATGCGGTTCGCGCTGACGTTGCCGATGCTGACGAACCGGCCCGCCGCCAACAGATCACCGTTGGGGTACGTCTCGAGCGCCTGCACGAACGGGAACGCCGATCCGCCGGGCCCGGTGACGCCGCCCCCAACGTCAGACCAGTTCGTCCCGTCCCAGCGGGCAATGTGCCTCGTGTAGTTGCCGCCGGCGGTGAAAAACTCACCCCCCGCTACGGAATCGCCGTTGGGGAGCGTGGTGAGCGCGAGCACCTGCGCGTCCATGCCGTCGCCGAGCGCGGACCACTCCGCGCCATCCCACCGTGCAACGCAGATGGCGCGTCTGGTCGGTCCGGCGTAGGAAAAATCGCCCCCCGCGATCAGTTCACCGTTGGGGCGCGTGGTCAGGGCAAGCACGGGTGCCGCGACGGTGCTCTGATTATCAAGCCCGGTCCCCATCGCCGACCACGTGCTGCCGTTCCAGGCCGCGATGCTGTTCGCTGAGGACCCGCCCGCCGAGAAGAAGGCCCCGGCGGCCACAACGTCACCGTTCGACAACCGTGTGAGCGCGTTGACCGTCGGGGACGTTCCCCCGATGCCCGTCCCGAGCGCCGACCACACCGCCCCGTCCCAGCGCGCGACGCGGCTTGCCGCGACGCCCCCGGCGGTCGTGAAGTCGCCGCCCGCGATGAGCTCGCCGCTGGGGAGCGCCGCCAGAGCGCGCACGGCGGAGGTAATTCCCGTCCCGAGGGCCGTCCAGGATGTTCCGTTCCACCGGGCCACGCGGTTGACGGTGACGCCGCCCGCCGTCGTGAAGTCCCCCGCGGCAACCACATCGCCGTTGGGCATGGTGACCAGTGCGCGAACGACCCCGTTGGTCCCCGTTCCCATGGCGGACCATGTCGCGCCGTTCCAACGCGCGATGTTGCTGGCGGCGACCCCGCCGGCGGTCGTGAAGACGCCACCCGCGACCAGGTTCCCGTTCTGCATGACGGTCAGGGCGTTGACGGTCGAACCGCTCCCGGTGGACATGCCGGAGCCAAGGCTGGACCACGCCGTTCCGTTCCACCGCGCGATGCGATTCGCCGTGACGACGCCGGAAGCCCCAAACGTGCCCCCTGCCACCACGTCGCCACTGGGGAGCGTGACCAGCGCGAATACGGGGTTGTTGAACCCGGCCCCGACCGGCGACCACTCCGTCCCGTTCCACCGCGCGACGTTGCTCGCCGGCCCGTTCCCCGCAAACGCGAAGTTGCCCCCAACGAAGACATCGCCGTTGGCCAGCGTGGTCTGGGCGTTCACCACCGACGAGACGCCCGGGAACTGGTCCCCCGGCAGCCAGCCCTCGGCCGGGCACTGCGCACGCGCAGTGCATGGAGCAATGATCGACAGCACCATGCACAATGCCGCCGCGAGCGCGGACAGTCCGAGCGAAACGCCGGGACCGGCCTGTGCCCGCCGCTCCGCGCGTGCCTGCATTGCCCGCGCGACAACGAACCTCAAGTGCCTCGTCATGTTCCCTCTCCCTTCGGTAGCCCACCTTTGGGTGGGCCATCCTACTTGGGAGTGGTAGACACCGCAACCATGCATCTGACGCAATGCTGTGTTTTCTGGCAGACTTTGTGCTGTGTTATCGGGTGATCATGCCGCGTTCGAGCAAGACCGACCGGTGGCCGCGCGATCAGAGGCACGCTCCCCCACTGAACACGCTCAGCAGGCTGTCGATGTCCAGGGTGTCGGGGAACAGCCCATCGTTGTTGAAGTCGATGTCGCCGCACGTCCCCGTGCTGCACGGGCCGCCGCTGAAAACGGAGAGGAAGTCATCGATGTCGGCGGTGTCGGGGAAAAGCCCGTCGCCGTTGAAGTCGGTGGAGTCGCACAGGGTGCCGGTGACGGTGAGGAGGACGAACTGGGAGAAGTACTGGATGGAGAACGTCACGCCGGGTGGCACGTCAAAGACCGGGGTGAAGGTGCCGCCGATGGGTGTGCCGGCACCGATGGTGGTGCGGAGGACCTCATACTGATCGCCCAGCGTGGGCAGGAAGCCCGGTGCGAGGGAGACGTCGAGGGTTGCGCCGCCGAGAGTGACGGTGTGGTTGCAGAAGAGGCGGTCGGCGCCGCCCGGCACGGAGGGGCGTGCGTCGAGCTCGACTTCGAGCGTGTCGCCCGAGTCCATCACAAGCTGGGTGCCGCCGCTGAGGGTGAGCGTGCCGCCTTCGTCGCCGGGCACGCCCGGGCTGATGACGGTGGGGCCGAAAAGGATGTAGGAGTTCGATGCGTTGATGGTTCCCAGGCCTTCGAGGCGGCCACCCTGCCAGCTCGCGCCGCCGGGTTCTGCGAAAGCGCCGGCATAGACACGCAGGATGCCGCCGGGATTCTGCGTGTAGGTGAAGCTGCCGGCCCGACTGAACACGCCCTCCTCGACTTCGATGAGACCGTTGTTGGTGAACGGGATGCTGGTCAGGATCGATGCAGCTGCTCCGGTCTTGCGCAGCGTGCCGTTGTTGGTGATGCTGTTGGTGGAACTCCCGAAGCGGCCGTAGCTGTGTCCGAGGCTGTTCCAGGTGCCGTTGTTGGTGATGGCGACGGTCGACAGCGACGTGCCAAACCCGCCCCCCGTGTCATCGGTCCAGGAGCCGTTGTTGATGATTGCGCCGCCGCTCATGCCGCGACTAAGGGCGCTAACTTGCCGAAGGCTCGCATCGGGGCCGATGGTGAACGTGAATCCGCCCATGGCGAGGTTGCCGGAGGGCCAGAGGATTGCATTGCCTGAGGGATTCATGGTGAAGTCGCCTGACAGGCTCAGGGAGGTGAGGGTGATGGAGCCGTTGTTCGCGCCGACAAGCGTGCCGCTGGCGGGCGTACCGGAGAATGCGAGCGTTGCGGTCGGGCTGGTGTTGGTCGTCGATGAGGAACCGAAGGTGTTGGGGAACGAGCCGGTCAGCGTGAGCGTGCCTTCCTGGACATTCAGGGTGCCGTTCTGGTTGAAGGGGATGATGGAGATAGTCGAGGCGGCGGCGGAGGTCTTGTTGAGCGTGCCGTTGTTGGTGATGCTGTTAGAAGAGCTGCCGAACCTGGAGTAGGACTGGCCCTGGAGAATCCAGGTGCCGTTGTTGGTGATGTTGGCGGTGGAGAGGGCGGTGTTGAAGCCTCCGGTTGCGTCGGTCCACGAGCCGTTGTTGATAACCGTGCCGCCATCGCTGATGTTGCGGTCTGCAGCACCCGACACAATCAGGTCCGTTGCGGCACTCACTTCAAGGGTGCTCCCGAACAGGCGCAAGTTTCCAGCACTCCAGTCGATGGGGTTGCCCGAGACGTTGAGCGTGAGATTGCTGCCCAGATCAGGACTCGAGAGGATGATCGAGCCTGCGTTGGTTCCGCTCAGGTTTCCTGCGATGCCGCTCCCGCTCAGGATGAGCGATGCGCCGGGCGAGGTGTTGGTCGAGGAAGCGGCGCCAAAGGTCTTTGGAAAGGTGCCCGTGATAGTGAGAGTGCCATCCTGCACATTGAGCGTGCCGTTCTGGGTAAAGGCGATGGATGTGAAGATCGAGCCGATGGCGGTGGTCTTGTTGAGCGTGCCGTTGTTGGTGTAGGAGTTGGTCGTGGAGCCATTGCGGAAGTACTGTTGGCCTGCGAGGGTGTGAGCGGCGTTGTTGGTGAAAGCGGCGGTGCTCATGGTGGTTGTGAAGCCGCCCGTGTTGTCGGTCCAGGAGCCGTTGTTGGAGACCGCACCAGACAGCGCGCGATTCAGGGCGCCGGTGACGCTCATGGTGCCGCTCGATGTTGACGGCTGACCAACGGTGAGGTTGCCTGTGGACCATGTCCAGTTGGTACTTGCATTGGTCGTGAAGTTCAGGATGTTCACGCTGCCGTTCTGAGTGACGGTTGCGCCGTCGAGGACTGCTGTGTCTGCGGCGCCGGGCAGGGGCAGGCCAGCGGCGCACGCGGTTTGGCCCCAGTTGTTGAAGGTGTTGATGCCCGAGGGAATGCAGGGTGCGCCGGTGCACTCGCCGAACCAGTTGGTGTTGGCGCATTGCGGTGTGAACGTAAAGTCGATCGCGTGCGCAGCCGTTGTGGACATCGCGATGCCAGCGCAGGCGGCAAGGCGCAACGCGGCGCGGGCGGGCGGGCGCGAGGTGTGGTTTGCGTCATGAGAAACTGCTGCGGTGCGTGCGATCATCGTCCCTCTCCCTTTCATACACCCACGTACGTGGTGGGGCATGCTACAAGGGTTTGGTAGGCGTCGCAACACGTCGCCTGACAGAAAACGTCTGGAGATGGCGGCGATTCTGTAGGCGGTTATCGGCGGTTGCAGTCGTCGGCCTGCGCGGCACCTATGCCTGCCAGAGGCGTGGGGCTAGAGGCAGAGCCCTCCGCTGAACACGCTCAGCAGGCTGTCGATGTCCAGGGTGTCGGGGAACAGCCCATCGTTGTTAAAGTCGATGTCGCCGCAGGTGCCCGTGCTGCACGGCCCGCCGGAGAAGACACTCAGGAAGTCGTCGATGTCTGCGGTGTCAGGGAACAGCCCGTCACCGTTGAAGTCGATCGCGTCGCACTGGCTGCTCACGATGCGGATGGTGGTCACCGCGTCGGTGCCGGTCGCGAGCGGCTGCACACCCACCGTCACGCGGCCCGTCACGGGGTCACGCGTGTGAGGAACTTCGACGCCGTTGCGCTCCACCCGCGCGACGGGCACGCTGATGTCCGTGCGCAGCACCGTCTCCACGCCCACCGCGTGCCCGCTGTGATTCGTGAAGGTGTGCACCTCGCCCAGCGGCTCCTTGCTGATTGTCACGCTCACGCGGTGCGTGCGCCCCGCGGCCGTGTTGGTCATCTTCACGTTGTGGAAGCTCATCGTGGCCCACGTGGACGGGATCTTGGGCTCAAACCGCATGACCTCTGCGCGTGCGTCGGGCTGGTAGTCCAGGAACATCATGAGCGCATCGACATAGAACGACATGCTCTCCCACGCGTTGGGCCAGGCCGTCTGCAGGGAGAAGTCGGGCTGGCCCGGGTACAGCAGGCTGTTGGAGGGGGCCATCTGCTCCGCGCCCAGGCCCAGTGGGCCGTTGTGGTCCGCAGCGCGGGCCACGCGGTAGTAGAGGTTGTCGATGTCGGCCGTGCCGGCGTTGTCGTCCTGGCGCTGCGCGTAGTAGCAGCCGTACCACATGGTGGAGAGGAACCAGGGGCCTCCGGGCGTCGGGCCGTTCGCGCCGTTGCCCCAGTAGGAGTCGCCCCAATAGCGGTCGAGCAGGCCGACGTAGTCGCTGCTGTCGTTGATGTACTGGCCCGGGAAGCGCACGAGTGGCTCGGCGTTCGCCACGCCGCCGTTGCACCGCTTCCAGACGCCGTTGATCCGGTTCACGATGCGCTGCGCGCGGAAGTCTGACGGAGAGACGACCTCGAACGGGTACACCACGCCCAGCAGGCTGATGTCTGTGTTCTCGCAGTCCCAGTCGAGCTTGCCGTAGAAGCCGGGGAGCAGACCGTTCTCGCGGTTGGTGTAGTCCGCTGCGTCACCGCCCTGGCCCAGCACGTTGGCAATCGCCCGTGCATCGCGCAGCCCGCGGATGACGTTGGCGTTGCTCATCAGGAACGTGTTGTACGAATCTTCCCACACGTTGTTGGAGTACATGAGCACCTGCCCGCCGGGCGCGCCGGGGAACGCCGGGTCCAGCCGCAGGCGGCCGGGGTCGTTGCCGCTCGTCTGGCTGCTGGCGATCGCCGCGTCCTTTACCATCGCGTAATTCAGGGTGAGGAACCCCGTGTCCGCCATCACATCGTCGTACCACCTGCACATCCACGGCACGACCGCCGTCTCGTCCACTTGCGGCGCGCCCCACACGGTGTAGCCATCGGTGGTGTACTTCTGCTTCCAGAAACCCTTGCGGCCCCAAGGCTCAAAGTCTCGGTACGCGACCTCGCGAAGGAAGCGGGCAAGCTCCGAGACTTCCTCCGGGTGGCCCGTGCGGGCGAGCGTCACGCCCGCCCACGCCGCATCACGCGGCCAGACATACGGGTACGCGCCGTTGCGGAAGCCGGCGATGAGACCGCCGTTGCGCTCGTCGATGTGCAGCTTGGTCGCGAGCAGTCCGCGCTTGAACAGCGTCGTCATCGCCGCGTCCGGGAAGGTCACGGTCGTCCCGCTGTTCACCCAGCCCTGCCAGTACGCATCGGTCTGCGCCAGCAGGTCGCTCACGTTGCCGAGCTGGAACCAATCGATGACCGGCGCCACCTGCGAGGCATACGTGCCCGTTGCGCCGGCGAACGAGTCAAAGCCCGTCGCGAGCAGGAAGCACACCTCCCGTGTCTGCCCGGCAGGAATGGTCACCTGCTGCCCGATCCAGCCGCGGTCGGTGTCACCGCTCGTGTCGCTCCACCGGTCCGGGGACATGCTGCCCCCCGCGCCGCCCACCGGGCCGACCTTCATCGCCGCCGCCAGGTAGCACGAGACGTTCTTCTCGTACCCGCCGAAGGTCGTCGGGTTGTACTCCTGCCCCGGCCCGATCGCCCCGGTGCCCGTCACGATGCGGTAGGTGTTGTCGAACGCCACCATCGCCCCCCGCGCGGCGTCGGTGAACATCGAATCGTGGATGTCCCCGCCGTTGAGCGCCGGATCCATATACATATAGACATTGGCCGTGACGCCCGAGGCCGACTGGTTGGTCAGCCGCATCCGCTTGATGACCATTCCCCGGAGAATGCCCCCGCCCGGGTACGCCACGCCCTTGGGCGCAAAGTCCGCCTGCTCAACGAGAATGTTGTTCCCACCTGCGACCAGCCGCTGGCTCGTCACGATGGTGTTGCTGTCCGCCGCGTACGACTGCGAGAGGTTCGAGTAGTCGACCCCATTCTGGTTGCTCATCCAGTAGGTTGTCCCCGTCACCCGAATCCCCGTCAGCACCTGGTTCAGGTGCATCTGCCCGCGGTTGTCGGGTGGCAAAAGCGCAGGGAACGTGTCCGGCCCATCGACATACCCCTCGTTCTTGGTTGAGACTCCCTGGACCCCGCCCGCGCCCGGGAAGTACAGGTCGAAGTAGTTCCCGTTCGCGTCGATCATCGCGTTGACCCAGTTGTTGCCGACAACGCCCTCCTCTTTCCAGGCCCAGAACGGGGGGTACCCCGCATCGTCGTTCCCGGGGAACGCGCTCCCCTGCCCCGGCCACGCGAGCTTGTTGGTGTACGAGAACGCAAAGCCTCCGCTGGCAAAGACTTCGCTCCCAACAAACGGCCGCCACGCCGAGACTTTGTACTTGATGGTCTGCCCATACTGCCGCGCACCCGCGGGCAACGTCGCCCGCCACCAGTCGCGCGTGCCGCCGCTGGACTCGTTGCGGACGAAAGCGATGCCTCCACCCGCATTGGTGAGCACCTGCGTTGTGCCCGTCGGCGTCCCGAACGCACCGGTGGGCTCAGACCCGTCGGTCGTGTAGTACACCGCCACGTTGTCGTACGAAAACTGGAACGACACCCGGAAGTACAAGGCCACCGCTTCTTCCTCGCGGGGCACTTCGGGCTCGCGCTGCGTGGTAGACGCCGGTTCGCCGACCACCCCTGCGCCCGGGGTGTGCTCCACGATGGTGGGCTGGGCAACCGCGGCGGCCGCGGCAAGGCAGATGGACATCACGTGTGCGAAGCGGCTCAGGTTCAGCATGGCGGGTTCCTCAGCGCGGAAAGTGCGGACCGGGCCACCACTATGCATGAGGCCGGGCGTTGGGTCAAGACCGAGCGTGTGAAATCACGCGGCTTGGCGGCATTCTGGGGGATTCCCGCCCCGTGCGGCCGCGGCCAAGGTCGTGTAACCTAGTGTCGTCGCCGGGCACCCGTTCCGGCGTGCTGTGATTTTCATGAAGGAAGGGATCCCGATGATGGATGGTTGCTCGCGTCGCACGCTCGTCCGGTCCGCCTGCGCGATCGCCGCGGGCACACTTCTGGCCCTCGCCGGGTGCGGGAAGGGTGAGCCCGGGGGTGGTGGGGGGGCCACGGGTGGCGCAGCGAAGGTGATCAAAATTGGTCACTACGGCGCGCTCACCGGCAGCCAGGCCACTTTCGGTGTTTCGACGGACAACGGCATCAAGCTGGCGGTGAAGGAAGTCAACGACGCGGGCGGACTTTCCGTGGGCGGCGTAAAGCACACGATCCAGCTCGTGAGCGACGACACCGAGGGCAAGCCGGAGAAGGCGGGCACGGTGGTCACCAAACTCATTACCAAGGACGGGGTGGTCGCGGTGCTGGGCGAGGTCGCCAGCGGCGTGTCGCTTCAGGGTGCGCCGGTCTGCCAGCAGTACGGCGTCCCGATGATCACGCCCAGCAGCACCAACCCCTCGGTGACGCAGAAGGGCGACATGATCTTCCGCGTTTGCTTCCTGGACCCTTTCCAGGGCTTCGCCGGCGCGAAGTTCATGGTCGAGGAGCTCAAGGTGAAGAAGGCGGCGCTGCTCTTTGACCAGTCCGCCCCGTACTCCGTGGGCCTCAAGGATGAGTTCGCGAAGGCCCTCAAGGGCATGGGCGGCGAGATTGTTGCGGAAGAGGCGTACTCCGGTGGCGCTGCGGACTTCAATGCGCAGCTCACGCTCATCCGCGGCGCAAATCCCGACGTCATCTACATCCCCGGCTACTACAGCGACATCGCCGCCATCGCCATCCAGGCCCGCAAGCTGGGCATGAAGCAGCCGCTGCTCGGCGGTGACGGCTGGGACAGTGAGGAACTAGGCAAGAACGCTGGCGAGGCTATCGAGGGCTGCTTCTACACCAACCACTACGCCGTGGACAATCCCACGCCTGAGATCACGCGTTTCGTCGGCGAGTACCAGAAGCAGTTCGGAGGGTCCACGCCCGATGGCCTCGCGGCCTTGGGATACGACGCCGCGAAGGTGCTCTTCGCCGCGATGGAAAAGGCGGGTACCACGGATGGCGCCAAGCTCCGCGACGCCATCGCCCAGACCACAGGCTACCCCGGTGTCACCGGCAGCATCACCCTGAACGCCGACCGGGATGCCGTGAAGCCCGCGGTGGTGGTCGAGCGCAAGGGCGGCAACTGGGTTTTCCGCGCACAGATCAACCCTTAACGGTCTTCACGATCCGTACGCCTGCGGCGTACCTTTGACGCCCGCATGGAAGTTTTCCTTCAAACCCTGAAGGCCGGCATCGCCGTTGGCAGCCTGTACGCGCTCGTGGCGCTGGGCTACACGATGGTGTACGGCATCCTGAAGTTCATCAACTTCGCGCACAGCGACGTGGTGGTGCTGGGCGCATGGCTGAGCCTGACGCTCGCGCGGATGCTGGAGCAGCACGGGCAGGCGCAGGGCTGGACCGTCATGCCCTGGTGGGCCGGCGCTGCGGTGCTGATTGCGGCGATGGCCCTGTGCGCGCTGGTGGGCTTCACGATCGAGCGACTGGCGTACAAACCGCTGCGGAAAGCGCCGCGCCTCAACGTGCTCATCACCGCCATCGGTGTGTCGCTCTTCCTGCAGAACACCGGCAACCTCGAGTGGGCCTTCGGCAACCGCCCGGCCCGCATCCCGCCGCTGCTGCCCGACGCAGTGGTGTTCACTGTTGCCAACGTCAACTTCAACCTGCTGGACCTCGTCGGCGTGGGCACCGCGCTCGTGCTGATGGTCGGGCTGGACTGGCTCGTCTTCCACACCAAGCTCGGGCGCGGCATGCGTGCGGTGTCTCACAGCACCACCAACGCCGCGCTCATGGGTGTGCCTGTCGATCGCACGGTCAGTATCACCTTCATCATCGGCGCCAGCCTCGCCGCGGCGGGCGGGTTCCTGTGGGCCATGAAGTACGCCCAGATCAACCAGACCGCGGATTCGTCGTGGACGCTCCTGGGCCTCAAAGCGTTCGTCGCGGCGGTGGTCGGCGGGATCGGCAACGTCCGCGGTGCGATGCTCGGGGGCCTCGCGATCGGCCTGCTCGAACAGTTCGGTTCCACCTACCTCTCCAGCAGCATGCAGGATGTCTACGTCTTTGGCGTCCTGATCCTCGTCCTTCTCGTCCGCCCCGGCGGCATTCTCGGCAAGGCGATTGTCGAGAAGGTCTGATGGCGTCCGTTGTCGCTCTTCTTTGCACCCAAATGTCCGCAGGCGTCTTCCAACTCGACGAACGTGCACGGGGCCTTGCTCCCGGTGTGGCGCCGTCGCTGCTGCGCGGGCTCGGTCCGTTCGTCGCGTGCGTCGTGATCGCCGCGCTCCTGCAGATGTTCGTGAAGCCCATGCTCGGTGCATACTCCGCGAAGCTGGTGCTCGACATCGGTGTCAACATCATCCTCGCGGTGTCGCTGACGATGGTGAACGGGTTTACCGGCCAGTTCTCCATGGGGCACGCGGGGTTCATGGCGGTGGGGGGGTATACCGCGGGTGTCGTGAGTTACTACGGCTCGCTCAAGGTCTTCGGTTCCGCGGCCGCGGTGGGCGGCGTGCTCAGTGGGATGCCGATCCGTGCCCCGGAAGGTGTCGCGCTGCTGTCGCAGGGTGACCTGCTCTTTGTCTGCTCGCTGCTGGTGGGCGGGCTGGTATCGGCGCTGCTCGGTTTTCTTGTCGGCCTGCCGAGCCTGCGCCTTCGTGGGGACTATCTGGCAATCGTCACGCTGGGCTTCGGTGAGATCGTCCGCGTGATGATCACTCAGACGGGCCCCGTGCTTGCACCGATGAAGCTCGCAGCGCCGAATCACCCGCTGACCGGCCAAATGGTCGTGAACCTCGCGGGGGGCAGCAGCGAGCCGCGGTACGCCGCGGTCGGTGATGTTCCCTGGACCAGTGCGATCACCGGCATGGGCGGCGCGCTGGGCTTTTCGGGGCTCCCGACATACACGAGCCTCTTCTGGGTGTTCCTGTTCGCGTTCGTCACGCTGCTGGTGGCCTACCGGCTCAAGAAAGGCACCTTCGGACGTGCGTTCCTTTCGATCCGTGAGGACGAGATCGCGAGCGAGGCGATGGGCGTGAACACCACGCGGTACAAGGTATGGGCGTTCGTGATCGCCGCGTTTTTCGCGGGCATCGCGGGCGGGCTCTTTGCGCACACGCTGGGCGTGGGGTTGTCGCCGCAGGCGGCGGGCTTTCAGAAGAGCTTTGACATCATCATCATGGTGGTGCTGGGCGGGCTCGGTTCGATTTCAGGGGCCACCATCGCGGCGGTGGTGGTGACGCTGCTGCCGGAGTACCTGCGCCCGGTCGCCGAGTACCGGATGATCATCTTCGCGTTGTCCCTCATCCTCATGATGATCTTCCGCCCGCAGGGTTTGCTGGGCGTGCGGGAACTCTGGGACAAGGCGCTCTGGCGTGATGCCCGCTCCTTCTTCACGCGCCGGAAGGCGGTGCCGCGTGGGTGATGCGGGGACCACTCCGGCGCTGCGTGTGCAGAAGGTCTTCAAGTCCTTCGGCGGCCTGAAGGCCGTGCAGGACTTTTCGCTGGAGCTGCCCGTCGGCGCGCTCCGCGGCCTCATCGGCCCCAACGGCGCGGGCAAGACGACGGTCTTCAACCTGCTGACGGGCGTGTACAAGCCCGACAGCGGCAGCATCACGCTCGCGGGCGAGACCGTGACCGGCCTGCGCCCGAGTTCGATCGCCAGCCTGGGCATGGCGCGCACGTTCCAGAACATCCGGCTCTTCGGTGAGCTCTCCGTGCTCGACAACGTCATGCTCGCGAGCCACGTGCGGTCGCGCCAGTCGATGGCGGGCTGCATCCTCGGCAGTGCGTACTCGCGCGGGGAAGAACTGGCGATGGCGGCGCGGGCCCGCGAGTTCCTCACGCTGTTCGACCTCGGGGACCGCGAGGAGGAGCAGGCCAAGAACCTGCCGTACGGCGACCAGCGTCGGCTGGAGATCGCTCGCGCTCTGGCGACCAGCCCGAAGGTGCTGCTGCTCGACGAGCCAGCCGCGGGCATGAACCCGCAGGAAAAGGTCGAGCTGCGCAAGCTCATCCGGCGGGTGCGCGAGGAGTTCAAGGTCTCCATCCTGCTCATCGAGCACGACATGGGGCTCGTGATGGACATCTGCGAGGTGATCACCGTGCTCGATCACGGCCAGGTGATCAGCGTGGGGACACCGAAGGAAGTGCAGGCGGATCCCAAGGTGGTCGAGGCGTACCTGGGGGTCAGTGAATAGTGAATGGTGAAGAGTGAGCGGTGAATAGGGGAGCGTGCGATGGGTGCGATTCGGAGCTACCGGGACCTGATTGCGTGGCAGAAGGGGATGCAGGCCGCCGCGGGCGCGTACCGGTGGGCGGCTGCTCTGCCCGCGTACGAGCGTTATGCGCTTGCACGCCAGGCTCGTCGTTGCTCCACTTCTGTCCCGCTCAATATCGCAGAGGGATACGGTACCGGCACGACCAGACAGTTTCTCAGGCACCTTCGAACCGCACGGGGTTCGCTGTGCGAACTTGAAACGGCGCTGGAACTGGGGCGCATCCTGCACCAAGTGCAGCCCGCGCCTGAACTGCTGACGCACGTGGCTGAAACGGGGCGTGTTCTCCAGGGATTGATTGAGAGTTTGGAACGCAAGGACAGCGGGGCATCTGATGGAGACGCAGAGTAACGGGTTCCAGCACTATTCACCCCTCACTGCTCACGATTCACATGCTTGAAGTCAGCAACATCTCCGTCAAGTACGGCGCTATCGAGGCGCTGCACGGTGTGTCGCTCAAGGTCGCGCGCGGGGAGATTGTCACGCTCATCGGATGCAACGGCGCGGGCAAGAGCACCACGCTGCGGACCATCTCC
Source organism: Phycisphaerales bacterium (assembly GCA_036261855.1). Lineage (GTDB taxonomy): Bacteria > Planctomycetota > Phycisphaerae > Phycisphaerales > UBA1924 > BJHL01. Next base: position 15,375 of record DATAKA010000142.1, read on the forward strand.
GGCATCGTGCGTGCATCGAGCGGGACCGTGACGTATGAAGGCCAGAACATCACACGCACCGCGCCGCACCAGATCGTGCGCATGGGCCTCGCGCAGTCCCCTGAAGGCCGCGGAGTGTTTCCGGCAATGACCGTTGCGGAGAATCTCGAACTTGGTGCGTACACGCGCCACGACCACGCAGAGATCGCCAGGGACCGCGAGAAGGCGCTGGGCCTCTTCCCGCGCCTCAAGGAGCGCCTCACGCAGACCGCCGGGACGCTCAGCGGCGGCGAGCAGCAGATGCTCGCGATGGCCCGCGCCCTGATGGCCCGCCCGAAGCTGCTGCTGCTCGATGAGCCGAGCCTGGGCCTTGCGCCGCAGATCGTTCAGACGATCTTCTCGATCATCCGCGAGATCAACGCCGCGGGCACCACCATCCTGCTCGTGGAGCAGAACGCCCACATGGCCCTGAAGGTTGCGCACCGCGCGTACGTCCTGGAGGTGGGCAAGATCGCGATGGAAGGCGACGCGAAGGAGCTGGCCGCCAGCGATCAGGTGAAGAAGGCATACCTGGGAGTGGCGTAAGGCGGAACCCGGGGCCATTGATCGGTGAATAGTGAATGGTGAGTAGTGGGGCAGATATGAGTGGTGGAGGAGCGTGCTTCCGCCATCCATGTCTCCCTGTATGATCTCACTCCTCACTCCTCACTCCTCACTCCTCACTCCGCACTCCGCACACTTCACTCCATGCCCCCGCCCCCCGCCCAACCCCGCTCCATGCAAGCCGCCCACCCGGTGGTCGTGACCGCCATGGGCCGTCACCCCGGCTGGCCCAACGCCATCGAGCAGTTTGGGCGCATCAACGCCACCGCCCACATGGCAAGGCGCGTGGTCTTTGAGCATGGTGTTTCACTCGCCGCGGCCCGGGGCGTGTGGGACAAGATCTCCGAGGCGGAGCGCCTTGACGGCCTGACCCACGACGTCCTCTGGTTGCCCGCGCCGGTGGAGGGCGTGCAGCCCGGTGCTGTTGCCCGCCTGTGGATGAGCCGCGACGCCTCCGGGCGCACCGGCCCCATGATGGTGATGTCGAGCGTGGAGTCGGCGTCGATCGGGTGGCTCGTCGAGCAGGCCACGCAGCGTCTCGCGGCCGTGGAGAAGATGTGCCGCGATACGAACAGCGCGGAACTGGTGCGGCTCTCGATCGGCGAGGCGCAGCACCAGATCGAGGACACACTGGCGATGTTGGTGGGCCAGGCCCGCCCGGGTGAGTCCGAGGAAGACCTTCTGGCTGCGCTGGCGCACGCCAAGTGGGACGGCCCAACGGCAAAGGAAGAACAGTGTGCGCTTGTCACCAGCGCACTTGAGGGCGGATCGCCGCACGTGCGGGTGCCGCGGGTGCTCGGCGGCACGCGTGGGCTGCGCGCGTGGGGCGCGTTCGCGAGGCAGGTCGTGCAGGATCAGCGGCCGGTGCTGGTGATGGCACGGGACCGCGCGGCCTTCATCGACATCTTTGTCGGCGGCCCCGACCCGCAGACGCTGATGGTGCTGCGTGCGAGCGAGACCCACACGCCGCGGACGACGCGTGCAACGCAACCGCCAACGCCCGAAGCGATCAAGGCGGCCGAAGCACGGCTGACGGCGATGGGGAGGAGTGTGGCTCCGCCGAGTGAGCGGCCCGCGCCGAGTGGGCGCCGGGGCGTTGCCGTGCTGGTGGCCGGTGGCCTGCTCATGGGTGCGGTGGCGCTCTGGCTGGTGCTCTCCCGCGACAAGAAGCCCGACCCGCGAGCCACCCTTCCGGAATTGCGGCCGCTTGTGCTCAAGGGCGGGGATTCGGGCGATACGGCTCCAGCACCGGATTCGCCCGCTGCGGACGGAGGTCACGCAGCGCCGGGCGCGGAGGCTTCGATCACTCCCGAAGTCATCCGGGCCCGCATCGATTCGATGGACCAGCGCGTGCGGGCCCTGACCGCGGAGCAGACTGCGCAGGGCCGGCCGATCGACGAATTGCTGATGCAGCGCGTGGGCTCGATCCGCAGCCGCCTTGATGCCGGCGAAACTCCAGTGTCTCTTGCGCCGGAATCCGCATTGCTCCTGCGTGAAGTGGATGCACTGCTGAGCGAGGCCGCCGGGCGCGTGCTGACGTACCTCAAGGAAGAGGCCGCGCGCCCGCCGGCGGAAATCCCGCCCGCGGCGCAGGAAGCGTGGGCGCCGCGCATTCTGCGTGTGCCGCCCCGCGAGGGGCTTGAGAACGCGCAGCGAGAAGTTGCGCGGGCGCGCACAGAGATCGTCACCGACGTGCAGCGCGCGGTGAAGGAGTCCGTTCTTGAGATTCCTGCGGGCGCACCGCTGGATGCAAACGCTCTCCGCGCCGCGGCCGCGAGCCACCAGGACCGCGCCGTGCGCGATGCGGCGGCGGGGCGAGAGCCTGAAGCGCCGCAATGGGCCGCACAGGCGCAGGGCGCGGTGGAGGCCGCGGTCGCGATTGGCGGTGCACTCGACGATGCCAGGACTCTTGAGGAAGAGGTTCGCGGGAAGCGCGTTCGTGCGTGGGCCCGTCAGCTGCGCGATGCGGCACGCGACCCGGAGATCGGCGCGGCGGCCTCGGTGCTGCTCGGACGCGTCCGAGGGATTGAGGCGATCGAACAACTGGAGTCGCCCGATGCGCTGCTCGCCGTGATCCGCGAGGCGGCGGACGCCTCCGGCGCGAGTGTGACGGAGATGCGCACGGCGTGGCAGGCTCTTGCCCGCAGGCCGTGGCCCGCAGAGACCGCCGACTTCGCGACCCTCGCCGATTCGTGGACCCAGTCCACACGCCCGGCGATCACGGTGATGGCCGATGGCGACGCCCGCGATCACGCGAGTGAGGACATTCACGCCGATGCACAAGGGATGTGGATCGCCGGTGTCGAGCGCGTGGTGCGGTCCGAGGGCGACCTCCGCGCGGCAATGGACGCGATGGAGCCGCTGGAGATCGGTCGTGCGGAGATCGCGAAGCTCCCGGCGTGGGCGAGCTTCTCCCTGGCGCGAACGCAGCTCGCCGATGCGTTGACAAACGGGGACGCACCCGCCGCCGCAGTGCAGGAGTTCCTCGCGACCGCCGAAGGAGCGGGCGAGTCGTGGCAGAAACTCGCGGCTGAACACCCCGCGGTCAACGCGCTTGTCGCCGCTGCCCGCGCTGCGATACAGCCCGGCGAAGTCACCCCGCTCTCGGGCGTCGGCCCCGGCGCTTCCGGGTGGACCCTCGCGATCACGATGGACGAGACCCTCACGTTCCGCGCGCCCGACGGCAAGGCCACGCTCACCTTCGCGAAGGTCCGTGCCACGCAGGATGAAGTGACGTACCTCTCGACGAGCGAGGTCTCCGTCGCCCAGGCAGCCGCGGGGGCCGCGGATGCCACGTGGGGTCCGGTGCTCCGGGCGACGCTGCCCGATTACCGCCTCGACGCGTCGGACCCGCGCCTCGGCGTCCGAACGTGGGGGTGGGCGAAGTCCGCCCGCGGCGGGTGGGAAGTGCGGACCCCCGCCGACGGTTGGCAGCGGGCCATCCGACCCCGGGCGACGGCGACGCTGGCGCCGGATGTGGCGGCACAGCAACTCAGTTCAGACGCTCCGGTCCAGTACCTGCCGCCCCATGCCGCGGCGACGCTCGCGGCTGCCCTTGGGTGCCGACTGCCGACGATCGAAGAATGGATGTTGGCGGCGAAGGGTCTTGATCAGAGCGCGGGCAATCTGCGGGACGCGCAGTTCGCGCGGCAGGCGGCGTGGGTCCGGGCGAAGGGTGTCGAAGCTGGAGTCGCGTCGCCAGCGACCGACATCTTTATCCCTGCGAATAGCATGCGATCATTGATTGTGGATGACGCACAGCCATCCGTAACCACTGACGACAAGGCACTTTGGTTCGACCAGAGTGCGACCAAACACGGGCCATTCCAGAACCTTGTAGGCAACGTGGCGGAGTACGTGGTGCGCGACGCGTCCGGGCACATACAGGGCCAGGCACCGACGACGGAAGCCGTCGAGGCGAGCGAAGCGTGTGTTATCGGAGGTTCGGCCCTGTCCCCGAATTATCCGACCTTGGAGCCCCAGGCTGTGGACCTTTCGCGTGCGTCCGGCGGGTTCAGTGACGTTGGGTTGCGCCTCGCTTTTACTGCAGCGGCCTCGGCGTCTGCGAGAACGCCCGAGCAAGAACTGCGCGATGCCGTCAGCGAGTCGCCGCCGATCTTCCCGAACGAGTGACCGAGCACCCAAACTCGGTTCTTGGACGCTCAGATCGCGTTAGTCCGCACTGTTGCGGCGCTACCCTTCCTGCCTGCGAACAGGTGCAGACAGCCGGCGCACGCGCCGCCGACGCAACACAGGGCGTTTTCCCAGCCCAAGCAACAGGAAGGAAGCGGATGAAGCGCACGACGTTTACGACTTCAGCAACGCGGGTGGGTGTGGTTGCGCTGGTTGCCGGGTGGGCCCTGCCCGCGATGGCCCAGGACGCCTCCGGCGGGCAGCCGTTCGACATCAACGCCGTCCGCCCGGGTCAGCCGGGAGTGGAGCAACGGGTCGAGCGGGCCGCGGCTCCCGAAGCGGTCGATGCGCCCCTCTACAGCGTGTCCCGCTTCCTCCTTGAGTACCGCAGCGAACACCCCGAGCACCCGTCCATCGAGCAGATGGCCAGCGCGGTCGTCACGCTGGGCGTCATCCCCGAGGGGTACGTCGCGCCGGGCAACGGCGTGCCGGCCACCACCATGCGCATCGGGGACGTGGTCGAGGCAACTTCCGCCAGCTACTCCGCCGGCGCACTGACCCAGGTCGCCAAGTCCATCGTCGCGGAATTGAACCGCCGCGGCCTCGCCAGCGTCGCCGTCCAGATCCACCCCGACGACATCGACCCGCAGACAGGCGAGGACAAGCGCGAGGCCAAGCAGGGCGACCTGCGCCTCGTCGTCTGGACTGGCAAGGTCGCGATGGTGCGCAGCGTCGCGGCGGGCGAGCGGCTCGAAGGCTCCATCGCCGCCGGCAAGACGACGCGTGTTGACAGCAGCGACAGCGTGCACGCCCGCATCCGCGATCAGTCCCCGGTGCAGCCCGGCGGCCTGATGAACAGCCGCGCGACCGACGACTACCTCTTCCGCCTCAACCGCCACCCTGGCCGGCGCGTGGACGCGAGCGTCGCCCCCGGCGCGGCCGAAGAAGAGATCGTCCTCGACTATCTCGTCACCGAGAGCAAGCCGTGGATGGTCTACGGCCAGATTTCCAACACCGGCACCGAGCAGACCAGCGAGTGGCGCACGCGCGTGGGCGCGGTGAACAACCAGCTCACGGGCGCCGACGACGTGCTGCGCCTCGACTTCAACATGGCCGGCGCGCAGGACGCGTACGCCATCAACGGCAGCTACGACTTCCCGATCCGCAGCGACACCGTTCGCTCCCGGATTTACGCCTCGTACAGCGAGTTCGAGGCCAGCGACGTCGGCCTCGCCGGCGAGCGTTTCAGCGGCCAGACGTACATCATCGGCGGCGAGACCGCCGTCAACGTCTATCAGAGCCGCCAGTTCTTCGTGGACGTCTTCGGCGGCCTCCGCTGGCAGAACGTCAAGGTTGACAACGAGGTCTTCCAGGAGTTCGGGCAGGAGCACTTCCTGGTGCCCTACTTCGGCGTGCGCGCCGAGCGCATCACCGACGTGATGAGCACCACCGGCTCTCTCTCCTTCGAGTTCCAGAACCCCGCCTTCACCAACGTTGACGCCGTCGAGGTCCAGCGCCTCGGCCGCAACGGTGTGGATGACGAGTGGCAGATCCTGAAGCTCGACCTCGCCCAGTCCCACTACATCGAGCCCATCGTGAGCGACGTCTACTGGGGGCGCGGCACCGGCGGGCCCACGACGCTCGCGCACGAGGTCGCTATGAGCCTCCGCGGCCAGTACGCCTTCAACGGCCGCCTCATCCCCAACGAGCAGGACGTCGCGGGCGGCTTCTTCAGCGTCCGTGGATATCCGGAAAGCGTCGCCGCGGGCGACACCATGGTCGTGGGCAGCATGGAATACCGCTTCCACTACCCCCAGTGGCTCAGCGTGAGCAAGCCCGGGGAGTGGGGGGGCAAGCCCGGCCCGTTCCAGGAACTGCTTGGCGGGAACTTCCGGTACGCCCCGAGCGAACCATTTGGGCGGACCGACTGGGACCTGGTGTTCAAGGCCTTCGTGGACGCCGGCATCACCGACATCAGCCACGCCCGTGTGGGTGAGAACGAGCAGACGCTCATCGGCGCTGGTCTTGGCATCGAGTACCAGTTCAAGCGGTACGTTACGGCGCGCCTCGAGTGGGGCGTGGCCATGAACGACGTGGACGACCCCGCCAACGGCGTGGAAGCCGGCGACAACCGCGTGCACGTGCTGATCACCGTGGTGTATTGAGCGGCCGTGAAGCGATCGGGTGGAATCTCAAGGGAATGACACGCCGGGGGCACGCCCCCGCCGAGGCTGGAAGGACATGCCATGACGACGAAGACAGGTGCTGTTGTTGCTGGTCGTCGGTTTGGTGGCCGCCGTGATGGGCTGCGCACCGCCTCCGCGGTGCTCGCCGCCGCGGCCGGCACGATCTTCTCTGCGCCCGCTCTTGCAGGACCGGAGGGCGCGCAGGTTGTCCGGGGCGATGTCCGCATCGAGCGCAGCGGGCCCAACACCATCATCCGCGCGGGTGATCGCAGCATCATCAACTATTCGTCTTTCAACATCGGCGCCAACGAGAGCGTCCGCTTCATCCAGCCCGACGCGATGAGCCGCGTCCTCAACCGCATCCAGAGCGCCACGCCCACCCGCATCGACGGCTCGCTCACCTCCAACGGGCGCGTCTACATCGTGAATCCTGCCGGCGTCATCTTCGGCAACGGCGCAGCCGTCAACGTCGGCGGCATCTTCGCCGCCGCGGGCAACATCTCCAACACCGACTTCGTCCGCGGCGTTGATCGCGTCACCGGCATGTCCGGCGCCGTTGTCAACAGCGGCCGCATCACCACGACCGCGAGCGGAAGTGTCACCCTCGCCGGCGGTAGCGTCGTCAACAGCGGCTCCATCGTCGCCCCGCAGGGCACCGTCGCCTTCGCCGCGGGCGACAGCGTCGTCATGGGCAACCGTGGCAGCAACCTCTTCGCCCGTGTCGAGGGCTCCGCCGACGCCAGCAACGGCGCGGCGATCTCCAACACCGGCACGGTTGATGCCTCCGGCGGGCGCGTCCTCATTGCCGCAGGCGACGTCCTGGGCATGGCCATCAACACCCAGGGCACCATCCGCGGCGCAGACATCGCGATCGAGGGCCGCGGCACCGGAAGCGTCATCGCGAGCGGCACTATCGACGCATTCAACCAGCAGACCCGCGGCCGCACTGCTTGGGTGAACACCGCGCCGAGCACCGGCGTCTACGGCGGCACCGTCCGCATCGTCGGCCAGAACGTCGCGGTCGTGGACGCGTCGATCGACGCCTCCGGCACACTCGGCGGCGGCAAGGTCGAGATCGGCGGCGGCTACCGCGGCACGGGCGACATCCGCTCGCAGGTCACGGCCGTGAACAGCGGCACCTCCATCAAGGCCGATGCCGTCCAGTCCGGCAACGGCGGCCAGGTCGTCGTCTGGGCCGATCACACGACCCGCTCGTACGCGGACATTTCTGCCCGCGGCGGCGCACAGGGCGGCAACGGTGGCCTGATCGAAACCAGCGGCAAGGAACACCTCTCGGTTGATGGCTCGGGCATCGACGCA
>DATAKA010000143.1:0-16923 GCA_036261855.1 Phycisphaerales bacterium
CATCGACTTCAACAACGACGGCCTCTTCCCCGACACCATGGACATCGACGACTTCCTGAGCGTGTTCTCGGGCGGCCCCTGCTCCAACGACCCCAACTGCGGTGACATCGACTACAACAACGACGGCCTCTTCCCCGACACGCTGGACATCGACGCCCTCCTGAGCGTCTTCTCCGGCGGCCCCTGCCTCGTGTAAGAAACCTGAAAGTTCGTGATCTTTCCACCGCCCCCGGACGCCACCGTCCGGGGGCGTTTTTTTCACCTTCAGCGAACCACGGCCCCGGACCACCCGATCCTGCAAGCGGCTCAGGAACCGCGTACCGACCCCTAAACTCCACCGTGAACATCGCCGTCAGCCCCTATCACCTCACGACCCGGGAACCGCCCGCAATGGCGGCGCTGGCCCTCGCGCGCCGCGTCGTGACGGTGCTGCCGGGCACCAGCACCGGCGAGGACACCGCGCGAACACTCCCCGCGTTCTCCAGATTCATGAAGTCCTGGACCTGGACAGTCCCCCTGTGGAAAGCCGGGCTCCTCACGACCGACCTCGACGGCCGCTCGCCGGAGCACGACATCTGGGACGCGACGCGATCCATCGAGCGTGACGCCGCGTACCTCCCCCTCCGGCACTTCTTCCACCAGCACGACCACGACGACCCCCGGACCTACCTCACCGCACTCGCGAATGACCTCATGAAGGGCGGCCCCGACCCCGGCATCAGCCTGCCCGTCGCCGCAGGGCTTGACCGCTTCGCCGCCCGCACGCGCTGCGTCGTGGCCCGCGCCGCCGCCAGTTCACTCGCGCAGCGCGCCGAGGCCTCCCTCGCCGCCCCGGTAGGGTCGCTCGTTGTACCGGTCTTCGTGCAGGCCAGCGCAGTCCGCATCCTCCACTACCGCGAAGTGCTGGAGGACCAGATCGCCCGCTTCAACGCCTCGATCGACCGGCTGAGCCACTCGCTGGACGACCCCAAGGCGCAGCCCGCGCTCCTCCGCGACGCCCAGGCCGCAGCCGCGGCCCTCACCGCCGCATTCGAGGAGGCCCGCGGCGAACTCTTCATGAGCGCGGCCGATGACGATGTGCGACCCGTGGAAGGCGCAGTCTCCATCGCCGCCGTGAGTCTCCCGTCCGACGCCGTCTTTGCCAGCAGCGTTCGCGCCGTGGAGCACCTCGCGCCCCCGAACTCCACCCCCACCCCCGCCGCGGCAGGCACAGCAACCACCACGCTGCCCGCGCTCCGTGACGAGCTCGCGGGCCGACGCCTGCTCTCGCTCGTCGTCCGTCCCTTGGGCCGCTCGAGCATCGCCAAATGAAGTTCACCCCTCGCCCAGCCAGCGACGCTGCTTGATCGCACGCCGCATCGCCTCCTCGTGCGCGACCATCCCGCGGCGCAGCGCGTCCTGCGCCTCGTCAGGCGAGTCCGTGATCGTGAGCAGGTCCACGTCCTTCCGGTCGATCGTGCCCCGTTCCACAAGCGTCTTGCACAGAAAATCGGTCATGGGCTCCCAGTACGCCCGCCCCATGAGCACCACAGGGAACTGGTAGATCTTGCCCGTCTGCACCAGCGTGAGCGCCTCGAACATCTCGTCCAGCGTTCCAAAGCCCCCCGGCAGCACCACGAACGCGTACGAGTACTTGACCAGCATCACCTTCCGCACGAAGAAGTACCGGAACGTGACGAACTTGTCCAGGTACGGATTCTCCTTCTGCTCCATCGGCAGCACAATGTTGCAGCCGATGCTCCGCCCACCCGCCTCCCGCGCCCCCCGGTTCGCCCCCTCCATGACTCCGGGGCCGCCCCCCGTCATTGTGGTGAAACCAAGCCCGGCGATCCGCCCGCCCATCTCCCGCGCCAGCTCGTAGTACTCGTGCCCCGGCGGGAATCGCGCGCTGCCGAACACCGTCACGCACGGCCCCACAAAGTGCAGCGCCCGGAACCCCCGGATGAACTCCGCCGCGATGCGGCCCACCCGCAGCAGTTCCGCCCCGCGTGCCCGCGGCCCTTCCAGAAACTCCGCAACCTCCGATCCGCCGACGCCGGTCCGCCAAATCGGGCGGTTGGGATCAACCACCGGCTCCGCAGCGCCCATCGCCCCGCCATTCTGGCCATTCTGGTCCGTCATCGTCCCTTTGAGTCGGCCACCGGACACCGCGCCCTCCACCAAAACGGGTTTTCTGACTCCAAACCGCCCCGCCCGGCGAAACCCCGGCTGGAACAGGAGTTCCCCATGACCAAAGCCCAGCCATACCACACGGCAGACCTCTCGGCGGCCGCGTCCCTCCCCGCAAATGTGCTCTGGACAGCGCTCAGCTCGCTGCCGGATATCGGTGCCTGCGTGATCGACGCCGTCGGGCGCACGGTCCGTGCCAACGAACTCGGCCAGCGCATCAGCGCACTGGCAGAAGCACTGGACCTCGCCAAGCAGGCGCTGCTCGCGGGCGCGTCCCGTGAATCTGCGGCCGTGCTCGACGGCGCGGCCATCCGCCTGACCGCCCACCCGGTGCCGAACGCGACCGTCGCCCTCGTCGTCGCGTCCCCCAGCCGTTCGCAGGGAGCGGTCGATCCCACCACCAAGGAACAACTCACCCACCTGACGACACGCGAGCGTGAAGTGCTCCGGCTCATCGGCATGGGTCTCTCGACGTCGCAAATCGCGACGCGTCTGAGCCGCAGCATGAAGACCGTGGAGTGGCACCGGGTCTCGCTCGGCAGCAAACTGAAGGTGAAGAACCGGGTGGAACTTGCCCGGATAGCCATCGCCGCTGGGCTGGTCCAGGCCTTTGACCCCTTGACGCCCCGCCCCTTGGCGACGACAAACGGGCATCCCGCCAAGAATTGACAGTCGGTACGCCAGCCCCTCCCCTCGCAGGGCCCGCTCAGTCCCGGAGCGGGCCCATGCTTTTTTGGTCGGATTCCTGCGCGGCCGCTTGACAACGGGCCGTCCCCGGATCATACTGATATTGAGAACTCATTCTCAATATGACCCGCCGGACGCCTCCATCCCAGCCCGCGTTCACGCTTATCGAGCTCTTGGTGGTCCTCGCCATCGTCGCTCTCCTCGTGGGGCTGCTGCTGCCGGCCCTGGGCAAGGCACGCCGCGCCGCACGTCAAACCGTGTGCCTTTCCAATATCCGCTCCCTGCAGACCGCGCAGCTCCTGTACTGCGATGACTACAAAGGCCTGTTCGCCGATGTCGGCCTGCCTCACCGCGGTGCGGGCGACCCGCGCCTGTCGTTCATCTGGTCCCTCCGCGAGTACATCGGGTCCATCCCGCAGCAGTACGACGCGTCCGCTCCGCCCGAGTCCTACGTCGTTCCGCCCCTGCTCCGCAGCCCCGGCGATGCCAGCCCGGCATGGCTGCCACGGGACGGCGGCAGTGGTCCATCGGCGAACGGCGCATTCCGCCGCACGTCGTACGGCATGAACAACTACCTGTCGCGGACCTACAACCCGGGCATTTCCGCCAAAGAGCCGTGGGACAGACTCCAGAAAGTCCCGCTCCCATCGTCCACTATCCAGTTCCTGCTGATGGCGGAGACGAGCAACGACGACTTCCACGTGTCGGACCACCCCCACGCCGAAAGCTGGAACACCGCCGCTCAGGCACCCCAACGCGCGTTCGTGCAGGTCCAGATCGCCAAGTGGGGCGGCCCGTCGCAAAGCCCTCAAAGCCTCTCCAACTACTCGTTTCTCGACGGCCATGCGTCGCCGCTCGTTTTCTCCAGGGCGTACCGCGACCCGTCCGTCAACCAGTTCAACCCGGCCGCCACGGCGAACAACTAGCCCCAGACGTCATCCGCACCCCGTTCCGGAGCCCGATCATGAACCGCACGCTCACGCCGCTCGCCGCCATCGCCACACTCTCCACAACGGCACTCGCGCAGCTCGATGCAGGGGACATTGTGCTTGATGTTCAGAACGCCAAGATCGTCACCGGGAGCGGCTACGACGCGGGCGGCACGTTCCAGCCGCGCCGCGTGTTCGTGGCCGAATTCGGCGCGGTCTTCCCCGACACCACCGATGAACCCGGCTTTGACTGCGAGCCCTTCACGTTCCCCGCGTTCACCACGAACACGTTCCGCATCCGCGATTCCCTGCGCCGGTGGAACAACAGCGACTTCAGCACCCAGTCCCCATCGCAGCTCGACATCGCCTTCTCCACGCTGAACGTCCAGACACCCACATCACCATCCGTCGTCGACGGCTTTGCGCTCAGCGTCGCCAGCAACGGCACGTGGCACCGCCACTTTGATTACACGCTCCTCTCGCCCGCGAGCAATGGCGTGTACCTGCTGCAACTCACCCTCGCAAGCTCCGATCCATCGATCCAGGAGAGCGACCCCTTCTGGATCGTCTTCGGCCAGAACGTGGACACAAGCATCCTGACCGCCGCGTACACATGGGCGCGCGACACCCTGCCGGGCACGCCGCCCTGCACCGACATCGACTTCAACAACGACGGCCTCTTCCCGGACACGCAGGACATCGCCGACCTCATCGCCGTGTTCGGCGGCGCCAACTGCCCCACCGCCGCCTGCGACACGATCGACTTCAACGGCGACACGCTCTTCCCGGACACCGAAGACATCAGCGACTTCCTGACCGTCTTCGCCGGCGGCTCCTGCTGAGTCCTACCGCCCCGCAACCCGGCGCAGCGCCTCCCCCTTCAGTCGGAAGAGCGTCCATTCATCCATCGCGCCCGCGCCCAGAGAGTTGTAGAACTCAATGGCGGGCGTGTTCCACTTCAGCACCGCCCAGTCCATGCGCTGGCACCCGTGCTCGGCGGCGATCGCCGCGACCCGCATGAAGAGCGCCTTCCCCAGGCCCTTCCCCCGCGCAGCGGGCCGCACAAAGAGGTCTTCCAGGTACAGCCCGCGCCGGCCTACCCACGTTGAGTAGTTGAAGAAGTACAAGGCGAACCCCTGCCCGACGCCATCCACCTCTCCAACCTCGCACCCGCAGATAGGCCGGGCCCCAAACAGGTCCTCGCGCAGGTTCTCTTCGGTCGCGACGACCTGATCGAGCGCCTTCTCGTATTCCGCGAGGTCACGGATCAGGGCAAGGATCAACGGGATGTCGTTGGGCGTGGCCGGTCGAACAAGGGTGCTCATGCCGGATTCTTTGCGGGCAGCCCGCGCCGGACCAACCACCCGCCGCGGGACTTACTCGGGAATCTGTTCCTTCGCCACCACCGTCCGCGTCGGGATGTCGTAGCGGTACACGTGCCCGGCCTCTTCGTTCTTGCACACTTTGTGCGCACCATCACAGAACGGGAACGTCGCCGAAATCCCGCACGCGCAGATCGACACGACCTTGAGCTCGCCGTTCTCATGGCGTGGCCACGCGATGACATTGGGCGCCGGGGGCGTCTCTCCCGGCTTGAGCGCGGGGTCGATCCTGATGTTGCCTGTCGCCGTATGGCGGACGTCCCGGGGCATGGATGCTCCTCTTATACCGGCGCCGGCACCTGCTGCACCACTTCCCGAAGGATGGACACCGTCCCGTCGAGCCCGGCCCGCCCCACGCTGCGGCTCACCACGCGGTGCGCACACACCACCTCCACGTTGTCCAGAATGTCCTCAGGGATCACGTAGTCCCGCCCCTCGCAGTACGCCGTGGCCCGCGCCGCCTGCGCCAGCGCCAAGCTCCCCCGGGGCGACAGCCCGTGCAGCAACCCCGCGTGCCTGCGCGATGCGTTCGCCAGCGCCACGATGTAATCCAGCAGAGACTTGGCCAGCTTCACCCGGTCCACGCCCGCCTGCGCCTCCAGCAACTGAGCCCGCGTCATCACCGGCCGCAGTTCGTGCAGCGGCATGCTCGCCGGGCGGACCTCCAGAACGCGCGCCTCTTCCGCAGGGCTCGGATACCCCAGCGAAAGCCGCATGAGGAACCGGTCCAGCTGGTTCTCCGGCAGCAGATACGTGCCCTCAAAGTCAAACGGGTTCTGCGTCGCCACCACCATGAACGGCTGTGCCAGCGCGATCACCCGCCCATCCGCCGACACCGTCCCCTCCGCCATCGCCTCCAGCAACGCCGCCTGCGTCCGCGGCGGCGTGCGGTTGATCTCGTCAGCGAGCACAATGTTCGCAAAGATCGGGCCGGGTTTGTACGTGAACTCGTTGGTGGTCTTGTCGAACACGCTCACGCCCAGCACGTCGCTGGGCAGCGTGTCCGGCGTCAACTGCACGCGCGAGAACGAGCAGTCCACGCTTCGCGAGAGCGCTGTGGCCAGCACGGTCTTCCCGACACCCGGCACGTCCTCGATCAGCGCGTGCCCGCGCGCCAGCAGGCACCGCACCAGCCGGTCGATCGCCTGCTGCTGCCCAAAGATGACCCGTGCGATGTTGTCGCGGAGCGCTGCGATGTCGGAGTTCATGAATGGCCCTGCGTGGTCGCTGCCCGATGGTGTGCCCGGTGAGTCTTCCCCACGCCCAGATCTGTACGTCCGATCATAGCTCCGGCGCGATTGGGTTTTGTTCGAACCCTGGCCACCGTACCCTCACAGGAGCCGCAGCACCGCCGGATCATTGGCATCCGCGCGATTCTGTGGTATCTTCTCGCCGCCACGCTCCTGTACGCACCAGCGCACGCCGCGGGTTCGCACGCAGCGCACAGGAACGCAGGCCGGGGTACTCGTGATGACAGCAACGCCCCCAGAGGGCGACATCCAGACGCAGCCCCGCAGAACCTCGGGCATCATCGCAGCGGAACTGCGTGGCGATCTCCGCTGCGCACGCTGCACGTACAACCTCAAGGGCCTCTCCATCACCACCGTCTGCCCGGAATGTGGCGTCCCCGTCCGCGCCACGCTGCTGCACACCGTGGACCCCATGGCCGCAGAACTCCGTCCCGTCCGCGTGCCGTTCATCACCGCCCACGGCCTCATCCTCTGGACCGGCGCAGCGCTCGCCGCCGGTCTCATGGTCTGGTGCCTCCGCCTTGCCGACCTCCTGAGCTACCCCGCGTGGCTCCCAGACTTCCAGTGGATGCGCCAGCTCATCGTCCTGGCCGCCGCGCTCTCCGGTGTGGGTGCGCTCGTCCTCATCCGCCCGCAGTCCCACCTGCCGCGCCGCATGACGACGCTCGCCGCGATCGGCTGTGCTCTCTACATACCCCTCTGCCTCTTCCTCTACCGCATCCACGCCGTCATGGATGTCGAAGCGCCCTCGCCGTACGGCCTCGTCATGCACCCGCGCCTCGACCGCAGCCTCATCCGCCTCCTCGAGCTCGCCACCCTGGGCGCCATTCTCCTGCTCCTCCGCCCCATCGCCCGCCATCTGCAGGCGCGATCCTTCCTCATGCGCACCGGGCGTGTCGACCGCCAGACCATGGCCGCGATGCTCGCCGTGCTCGGCGTCATCGCCCTGGGAGACATCCTCGTCCTCGCGGCGGGCGGCGGGCGCGGCCCCGTGCAGGACATCCTCCGCCAGGTGGGCCAGCTCGTGATCCTCATCGGGTCGATGCTCTTCTCGCTGGGCCTCTGCGGCATGCTCATCGACACGCTCCGCATGCGCGCTGTCATCCTTGAGCCGCCGCTCACGCTCGAAGACCTCATCGCACCGCCCGCTCCATCCTCCGCCCCCGCCCCCGCCGGAAACCACACCTCATGAGGCAGGCATTGCGAGACCAGTTCGATGCACTGCTCGAAGAGGTCCTCGCCTCACTCCCGCCCGCCATCGCCAAACTGCTGGACGAAGTGCCCGTCGTGGTCGAAGACCTCCCCTCTCCCGCCATCCTCCGCGACCTGGGCATGACGCCCGACCAGGCTATCGAACTCTGCGGCCTGCACAGCGGCACGGCGTTCACCGAGCGCACCGTCGAGCACCCGGACCTTCCGAGCGAAATCCAGCTCTACCGAGAGGGCATCGTGGACCAGGCCGGCGGCTGGGGTGGCAGCGACGCCGACGAACGCATCCGCGACGAAATCCGCATCACACTGCTCCACGAAATCGGCCACCAGTTCGGCCTCGACGAGGACGATCTCGAACGCCTCGGCTACGACTAGACCTGCCCTTCCCCCCTCCCACAGGGAGGGGCCGCAGGTGGGCTCCCTCCCCTGCGTCATTCTCCCACAACTCCATCAGCACCCGCCCCGCACCACACCCGATGCCCCGCCCTCTCGATTCCTGGATCACACTCCTCCGCTCCACCGCAAAGCCCGCGGTGCCGTCGGAGTTCTTCCATCATCACCGCGAGGTGAACCGTGCCGCGCCGCCACGCCCCGCGGGCAGCACGCCCGACCCCTCGCTCCTCGCCGCGCACGCGTGGATCACCGCCTTCGCCGACGACGCCGGCCACCGTCGTGACGCCGACACACCTTTCCTTTTTCACGCTCTTGCACTCCACCCGCCCGGCAACCCACCGCCCCGCGCGAGTGAACTGGCTCGCGCCTGGTGGAGCCTCTCCCACCCCGCCGCGTTGGGCAGCCTCCGCATCGACAACGCCGCAGACGGTCCGCTCCTTCCCCACCTCCGCGAAACCGGCATTGAGACGTGGACCGAGACCGAACTGGGCGCGATGCACGCCCTGCTCTGGCGCGGCACGCAACAGCACAGCCCACCGCTCATCGATCGCGCCTACCGCGCCGCCCACTGGATGCTCGACAACCTCCAGCCCGACAACGCGACCAATCACCCGTGGGCCATCCACCTCTTCATCACGATGTCACTGGACCCGCGCCGCGACGAGCCCGACCGCGCCGCCGCGGACCTCTACGCCCAGTCGCTGCTCCACAACGCCGTGGTGCACATGGGCAAGCCCGACCGCTTCTCTGCCCTCATTCTCTGGGACGCGGCCGACTTCCTGGCACTTTCGCGTTAAGCGAACGCCAGTAAGGCTCCGGGGACACGCCCAACCGCCGCCTCACACCTCCACCGAAGCCCCAAACTCCGGGCACTCGCCGTTCCACCCCATCTCCGCGACGAGCTTGTCCCGCAGCACGCCGCGCTGCATGTTCTCGCCGTGCGTCAGCACCAGCTTCGGCCACTTCTTCCCGGCTGGGGGCGTGTACGCACGCGCCCACTTCACCAGCCCGGTCTGCCCGGCATGCGCCGAGAACCCGCCCAGCGTGTGCACCTGCGCCCGCACGGGGATCGTGTCGCCGAATACCCGCACGGTCTCGGCCTTCTCCACCAGCCGCCGCCCAAGCCCACCCTCGGGCTGAAAGCCCGTGATGATCACCCGAACGTCCCGCTTGTACAGGTTGTGATGGAAGTGGTGCAGGATGCGCCCCCCGGTGCACATGCCGGAGCCCGCGATCACCACCATGCCGCCACGCATGTCATTGAGCCGGCGTGACTCGTCACCCGTCGCCGTCGGCACCACCCTGGGCGACACCAACGGGTTGATGCCGTCCCGCAGCAGCGTCCGCGTCTCGGCGTCCATGAGGCAGAAGAACTTCTCGTACAACTTCGTCGCCTCAACCGCGAGGGGGCTGTCCAGGTACGTCTGAAAGCTCGGCATGCTCCCGCCCCGGATCAGTTCTCCGATGTGATAGATCAGCGATTGCGACCGCCCCACCGCGAACGCCGGGATGAGCACCTTCTCCTTCGCCCAGATCGCCTCGCGGAGAATGGCCGCGAACTCGTCAATGGTCTCCGGCAGCGCGCGATGGTCCCGGTCGCCGTACGTTGATTCCAGCACGACGACATCCGGCACCACGCCCTCCGTCTGAGGCGGCTGCGGGTCCTTCAGCAACGCCGACCCATCCTGCCCGATGTCGGCGGAGAAGACCGCGACCTTCTTCACGCCCGCTTTGTCGATGCACGTGAGCTCCACGCTCGCCGAACCCAGGATGTGCCCCGCGTCCGTGAACCGCAGCGTCACACCGGGCGCGATCTCCCGTGCCTTGCCATACCCCACGCCCTCCAGCATCGCCAGCACCGGTGGCACGTCCCTGGGCGTATAGAGCGGCTTCACCTCCTCGTGAATGCCCCGCTCCGCGTTCCTCCGGTTGGTGCGCACGGCATCGGCTTCCTGCAGTTCCGAAGAGTCTTCCAGCAGCAGCTTCGACACCTCGCACGTGGCCGGCGTCGCAAAGATCCGCCCGCGGTACCCCATCTTCGGCAAGAGCGGCATCCGCCCCACGTGGTCCACGTGCGCGTGCGACAGGACCACCGCATCCAGCCGTCCCGCATCGATCGGCGGTGCTTTCGCGTTCTTGTCGTCGGCGTCGCGCCCGCCCTGGAACATGCCGAAGTCCACCAGTACCCGGGCACGGTCCGTTTCCACGAGCGTGCACGATCCAGTCACCTCGCCCGCGGCACCAAAGAACGTTATGCGCATGCCAAGCGTACACCACCGGCCGCACACCACACGCAGCCCGGCAGGCCGCCCCGCCCCCAATGAAAAACACCCACGCTCATCGCGTGGGTGTGGAAGTGTGTCAGAGAAGCACCGGCTTACCGCACGCAGTCAGGATCAAACCGGAAGCACTGCAGGAAGTAGCCCACATCCTGCGGATTGGTCGAGCCGTCGCCGTTGATGTCGGCGTCGCCCAACTGGTAGTCCGCCAGGAACGCGTGCAGATCCGCACCGGTGAGCGTCCCGCTCTCGTCCCAGTCGCAGGGGCAGCCCGCGGTGCACGCCCCGACGGTGCACGGCACGTTGTTCCCGCGGAAGGTCCCACCCGCGGCCGTGCACGCCGCCTCGGTGATGAACTGGCAGAGCGTGTTGCCCGTGGGGCTCGCCACACAGCACGCCCCGCGCGGTGCGGGCGGCTGGCAGATCGCATCCGTGCAGGCCGTGCCGTTGCCGCGGAACACGCCACCCGCCTGACGGCACGCAAAGAACGTGAGCTGCTGGCACGTGATCGCGCCCGCAGCGCTCCGAACGCAGCACGCGCCCGTCGCGGTGCTCGTCGGGCAGATGTTGGGCATCGTGCAGTTGGTGCCGTTGCCGCGGTAGGTGCCGCCCGCGGCCGCGCAGTTCGCCTGCGTCAGCAGCTCGCACCTCGCCGGCTGCGTCGGGCTCGCCGGGAGGCAGCACGCCCCGCGGATCACCGGCTGTGCGCAGATGTTGGTCGCGGTGCACTGCGTCCCGTTGCCGCGGAAGATGCCGCCCGCGGCAACACAGTCCGCGAGCGAGAGCTGCTGGCACGTGATGGAACCGTCGGCCGCGATGCAGCACGCGCCCGTGATCGTGCCCGTCGGGCAGATGTTGGGCATGGTGCAACTGGTGCCGTTGCCGCGGTAGGTGCCGTTCACCGCCGCGCAATCGGCCTGCGTCAGCAGCTCACAGTGCGCCGGTGCGGCCGGTGTCGCCGGAACGCAGCACGCGCCCCGCGGCGTTGTGGCGCACACCACGGTCCCGCAGATCGTGCCCACGCCCTGGAACGTGCCGCCCTGCGCAACGCAGTCCGCCTCGGTGCGGTACTGGCAGATCGCCCCCGCAGGAGAGTTGGGCAGGCAGCACGCTCCCAAAGGAGCGCTGGGCGGGCAGAGCGTCGGCGTGCACATCGAGTCCGCGCCGTGCCATGTGCCGCTCGACGCGAGGCACTGCGCCTGCGTCAGCCGCTGGCACGCCGGGATGCCGCTGTTGGTCGGCAGGCAGCACGCGCCGAGCGCGGGGGCCGAGCAGATGTCGCTCGCCGTGCAGCTCGTGCCGTTGCCGCGGAAAATGCCGCCCGCCGTCTGACACGCCGTCGCGGTCAACTGCTGGCAGGTGATCCCCGCAGGTGAGGCGATGCAGCACGCGCCCGTTACCGTGCTGTTGATGCAGATGTTGGGAACAATGCACGACGTGCCGTTCCCCCGGAACACGCCACCCGCCGTCGCGCACGCCTGCTGCGTCAGTTGCTGGCAGGTGACAACCCCGCCCGCGTTGATGCAGCACGCGCCCGTGATCGCGCCCGTCGGGCACGACGTGTTCGTGCACACCGTCCCCACGCCGCGCCACACGCCGTTCTGAGACGCGCACACCGCCTCCGTCACCATCACACACCCGGTCCCGCCGTTGGGGCCCGTCACACAGCACGCGCCCGTCTGGGCACCCGCCGTCGCAACCCCCGCCACCGCCATCACGCACACGGCTATAGCCCGACAACACTTCGCAATGCTCTTCAACATAAAGTAAACTCCTCGAGGGACGAATCTCTGACGATGCAGGCGGCACGCCGCCCGCACTTGAGTGCCTCCACCAGTATCCCGCGCACCCCGCTCGTTCGCAAGCACATCCGAACCCACACACCGCACATGCCCAAAGCACGCACAAAGCCCCCCAAGCACTCGGCTCAACGCACGCCCCATCCCCGCATTGCGTTGCTTGCCTTGGCGGCCGTCACGGCGGCCGCCTTGGCCGCTATCGCCCTGGCCCTCCAGCACTTGGGCGCGATGGACATCCCCGGCTGCGGTGACGGCTCTCCCTGTGCCGACCTCGCCCGCTCTAAATGGGGAACCATTCCAGGAATCGGCCTCTCCACCGCAGCCCTCGGCGCTGCCTACTTCACCGCCATGACCGCGGCATGGCTCGTCTGGGGCATCCTCCGCCCCTCGGCCGGCCGTCCCCTCCTCGCCCTCACCACACTCGGCGGGGTCGCGTCCGCCGCCTTCCTGGTCGCGATGCTCACAGAAGGCAAACTCTGCAGGTACTGCCTTGCCTCACACCTTGCGAACTTCGTCTTTGTCGCCGCCGCCTGGCTCTCCATGCGCGGCGCACCCGTCGCCCGCGCACCCTTCCAGCAACTCACCGCCGCGGCGTGCCTCACCATCGCCTTCGCCGCCGGCGCGCTGACGGTCGAGTCCTCCGCACAGTCGCGCGCGACCCAGAAGCACGAGGCGCAGCTCGCAGAGTCCGTCAAGAACCTCACCGCGCCCCAGCAGCCCGAATCCGAACCGACCCCGGTGCAAACGACGCCCCCGAAGCCAGAAGCCGAACCACAGCCAGCAACACAACCCAAAGCCGATGCCCCAAAGCCTGAACAGCCCGCGCCGTCGGCGCGCGAGCCCCTCACAGGCCGCTTCCCCTCGGCCCCCATGCCCGCCCCCATCCGCATCGTGATGTTCACCGACTATCAGTGCCCCGACTGCCGCATCCTGGAGCAGCAGTTGGAGCACGTGAAGAAGACCTACCCGGGCGTCTCCGCCTCGATCCGCTTCTACCCCTTCTCCACCACCTGCAACAGCCGCGTGACGGAAAACCTGCACCCGGACGCCTGCTTTGCCGCGTCCGCGGCCCTCGCCGTCGGCACGCTCGGCGGCACCGACGCGTTCTGGGACATCCACGCCTGGCTCTTTGAGCGCAAGGGCTCCTTCACCGCGCCCTTGCTCACACAGAAGGTTACTTCGATGGGCCTCGATGCCAACGCCATCGTTGCCATCGTGAACGCCCAGTCCAACTTCGGTGAGATCGGGTCCGACATCGCTCTCGGCAACGACCTGGGCCTGCGCTACACGCCCATGATCTTCATCAACGGCGTCGAACTCAAGGGCTTCACCGCGCCCAACGCCCTCATCCGCGCCGTGGACGCACTCGCCAAGACGAGCCCCGCGCCCTCCACGGCCGACAACGACCGCCCGCCCCTCGCCGCCGAGCGCTACATCGCCGACTGGCGAGAAGCACCCACGGCCACCATGCCCGAGCGCTTCTCGCGCCGATGGCTCGGCGATGCCGCTGCCCCGACCTCCATCGTCCTCGTCGGAGACTACATGGAGCCGGGCACCTTCGAGGTGGATGCAGAACTGCGCGCCCTCGCTGCCCAGCCCAGTGCACGTTTCCGCTACAACTTCATCCAGTTCCCCATGAACCAGGACTGCAACCCGCAGATCTCGTTCACGAAGTTCCCCAAGACCTGCATCGCCGCACGCGCAGCGGAAGCCGCCTTCCGCGTGGGCGGCACCGACGGCTTCTGGCGCATGCACGAGTGGCTCATGAACAACCGCGACATCCTGACCGAAGAACTCCTCGTGAACGGCGCGCCCGCCATCCAGTTTGACGCCGCCGTGCTCACCGAGGCCATGCGGGGCCAGCCCGTCGCCGACGACCTGAACGAGGACGCGCTGGGCGTCCTCTCCCTCGGCGTCACCAGCCTCCCCACCATTTACATCAACAACAAGCCCGCCGTCAGTTGGAAAGCCGGCAACGACAGCATCCTGCCCCGCCTCATCGAAGAGGCTCAAAAACCCTGAGCACCTACCATTGCCCCTGCGGAGGACGCCATGCACGGGCAGGATCATTCACAGCTCGCCTCCACCATCTACGGCCACCTCCGCGCTATCGCCCAGCACCAGATGAACGGCGAACGCGCCGGCCACTCCCTCACCGCCACCGCCCTCGTCCACGAGGCCTTCCTCCGTCTTGAAAAGGACCCCCGCGACCTGGGTGAGAGCGGCCCAGCCTTCTACCACGCCGCGGCGGAGGCCATGCGCCGCATCCTGATTGAGCACGCCCGGGCCCGGGGCCGCATCAAACGCGGCGGCGGCCGCGCCAAGCTCTCACTGGACGCGATCGGCGACGTCGCCGACCTCGACGCCACGGATTCCGAGGCAGTCTTTGCGTTCGACGACGCATTCCGTCGCCTTGAAGAACACGACATGGGCGTGGCGGACGTCGTGCGTCTGCGGTTCTTCGCCGGGCTCTCGGTCCCCCAGACCGCCAAGGCCCTGGGGATCGCGGACCGCACGGTGAACAACCGCTGGGCCTACGCCCGCGCGTGGCTTGCTCGGGACTTTGACGCACACGACCAGAACGCATGACACAGGACCGCCCAACCTCGCTCGTGGACCTCCTGGGCGAGGCCGCCGACCTGCCGCCCCCAATGCGCGAGGCGTTCATCCGCCAGTCGTGCAAAGACCCCGCCACGCTCGCCGAAGCCCTGAGCCTCTTGCACGCCATGGAACGCGCGGGCGGGTTTATGGGCCGCTCCGGCCAGCCCACGGTCGCAGACAACGAAGAACGCCCGGGCCGCACCATCGGCCCTTACCGCCTCATCGAGCAGATCGGCGAGGGCGGCTTCGGCGTGGTCTTCGCCGCCGAGCAGCGCGAGCCCATCCAGCGCCGCGTTGCCCTCAAGATCATCAAGCCCGGCATGGACTCCCGCGCGGTCGTCGCACGCTTTGAGCAGGAGCGCCAGGCGCTCGCGCTGATGGACCACCCGGGCATCGCCCGGGTCTTTGACGCCGGCACCACGCCCGGCGGCCGCCCGTACTTCGCGATGGAGTACATCAAAGGCCAACCGATTACGCACTACTGCGACGAGCACCGCCTGAGCGTCCGCGACCGGCTGGCACTCTTCGCGCAGGTCTGCGACGCCGTGCAGCACGCCCACACCAAAGGCGTCATCCACCGCGACCTCAAGCCGGCCAACATCCTCGTCACGAACGCCGAGAACTCGCCCCCGCGCCCGGTCGTGATCGACTTCGGCGTCGCCAAGGCCATCTCCCTCCGCCTCACGGACAAAACACTCTTCACCGAGCAAGGGCTGCTCCTGGGCACGCCCGAGTACATGAGCCCCGAGCAGGCGGACCTGGCCGAGAGCCAGATCGACACCCGCACGGACATCTACGCGCTGGGCGTCGTGCTGTACGAACTGCTCACCGGCGCACTGCCGTTTGATCCACGCTCGCTCCGCGCTGCGGGCTACGCCGCGATCCAACGCATCATCCGCGAGGAAGAGCCGCCCCGCCCCAGCACGCGCCTCGCGTCGCTGGGTGCCGAAGGGACCAGGGTCGCGCAGGCCCGGCGCGTCAGCCCGCAGGAGTTGACCTCCGACCTCCGCGCGGAGTTGGAGTGGATCCCCCTGCGGGCGATGCGCAAAGTCCGGGCCGAGCGGTACCGCTCCGCGGCCGAACTCGCCGACGACATCGCAAACTACCTCGCGCACCGGCCGCTGCTGGCGGGGCCGGAATCGGCGTCCTATCGCGCGAAGAAGTTCGTGCGGCGCAACCGCGTTTCGGTCGCGGCGGGCGGGCTGGTGCTCGCGGCGCTGCTTATCGGCGCGGGCGGCACGACGTACGGACTGTTCCGCGCACGGGCGGAAGCCGCGGAAGCCCGTGCATCGGAGGCCGCGGCCAGCGCCGTCAACGAACTGATGACCACGACCGTGAACCGCGCGAACAGCACCCGTGAGGGCGGACGTGAGGACATCACTGTGCGCGAGGTGATGGACGCCGCGGCCGAAGACTTGCTCGCGCACCCACGCACGCGGGACGCACGCGTCGAGATGGCCTTGTCGCGCACCATCGGCGAGACGTACCGCGAGCTGGGCCTGTACGAAAAGGCGTTGCGGATGTACGAGGTGCACGAGTCCCGCGCGCGAGAGGTCGAGGGCGCGGGCAGCATCGCGTACGCCCGGGCAGTGGCGGAGCTGGGGCAGGCGCTCAAGCAGGTGGGTCAGCTGGACGAAGCGGACGCCAAGTACGCGCAGGCCCGCGCGGACCTGGAGGCGGCGGGCGCGGCGGCTGCGGGCGAACTGGCCGTGCTGCGGCAGAGCCTGGCGGCGATCGCGGCGGACCGGGGCGACACGGCGACTGCGAACGACGAACTGGCGAAGAGCGCGGCGTACTTTGAAACCCACGGGCTGACCGAAACGCGCGAGTACTGCACATCGCTGCGCAACCGCGCCGTGGTGGCGATGCAGGATGGCAAGGCCGACGTCGCCGGGCCGCTGCTGGAGAAGCTCAACGCGATAGAGGCGCGGGTGTTCCCGGATAGTGCGGAGCGGCTGGAGACGATGCACGGGATGGTCGCAGTGCAGCGCGCGACCAACGACCCACGGGCGCTGGCGACGCTGGAAGAGACCATCGCCACGGCGCGGCGGATCCTTGGGGCAGATCACCCGGACTTGGCAGGCTTCCTGCACTCCTTATGCATCCTGCGGATGGAACGCCAGGACTTCGAGGGAGCGCAGGCGGCGGAATCGGAGGCGCTCGCGATCTATCGCGCGCGGCTGAGTGCGACGCACCCGCAGGTCGCCACGGCGCTGCACACG
>DATAKA010000145.1:0-18548 GCA_036261855.1 Phycisphaerales bacterium
GACACCCTCGACATCGACTCCTTCCTCACGGTCTTCAGCGGCGGCCCCTGCCTCCGCTAACCACCGCAGGTCCACCGGCCCTCCAACCCCACCAAGCCCCCGCCCCGCGCGGGGGCTTTTTCTTTCCCCACCCCCACACCGCCTCTCTCAATATCTCCGTCTCTTCGTCTCTTCGTCTCTTCGTCTCTTCCGCTCTTCCTCTCTACCCTCCCCCATGCACCTCTCCCGCGCCGACCACACCCTCGCCGTCATCGATGACCGTGGCCACGCCACACCCATCCGCCACATCATCGGCATCGGCCGCAACTACGCCGAGCACGCCAAGGAACAGGGTGCCGCCGTGCCCGACCGCCCGATGCTCTTCACCAAAAACTTGGCATCCCTGAGCATGAGCGGTGAGGACATCGTGGTACCCAGGTGCTGCCAGGACCGCCCACAAGTGGACTTCGAAGGAGAGCTGGGCGTCATCACCGGCCCCACCGCCGCACGCGACGTGCCCCTCGCCGACGCCATGAACCACGTCCTCGCCTACTGCGTCGCCAACGACGTGTCAGCAAGGTGGTGGCAAAAGGAAGGTTCCGGCGGCCAGTTCTACCGCGGCAAGTCCTTCGACACCTTCTGCCCCATCTCCACGCCCATCGCCGCGGCGAGCATCGCCAACCCGCAAGGCCTGTCACTCGTGACGAAGGTCAACGGGCACACCATGCAGGACGGCACCACCCGCGACATGATCTTCTCCGTCGCCACGCTCATCCATGAGATCAGCAAGGGCCACACGCTCCTGCCCGGCACGCTCATCCTGACAGGCACCCCCAGCGGCGTCGGTATGGCGAGGAACCCGCAGGTATGGCTGAAGGACGGCGACACCATCGACATCAGCATCCCACACGTCGGAACGCTGACCAACCGTGTTCGCTTTGAGTGATCCTCACAACTGCCCGGCAAGAGCGCCCAGGGCAAGGATGATCAGGACGCCGATCAGCGCGAGCACGACGGCCGCCAGAAACGCCCCAACCCCCAGCGGCAACCCGAGCAGGACCGCCCGGACGAGCCCCCCACCATGCTTGTGCGTGCGGGACGTCCACAACAACCACGTGCCACCGGCCCACACCGACCCCACCAGCCCGCAGACCAAGCCACGCAGGCCGTACCATGGGATGAACGCCACGCCCGCCAAAATCCCCACCACAATCGACGTGTAAAACAGAGCGCGTCGGGAAGAGAGGTTCAGCATGCGCCGGTACGCCGCTTTCACGTAGTCCGCGCGGCTGACACCACCACCGCACTCAGGACACCGCGCGAGGTTCCCGGGCAAGCCGGAAAGGTCGTACCCGCACGTCGGGCATTCCCCTTCTTCTCCCCCCGGCTGCCGCACCATGCTCATGAAAAGAATGGTTGGCACCAACAATTTTCAGCGTTGGTACCATCGGGCATGGCCACCAAGCGATCCTCCCGCACGTCCCGCACGCCCGCCAGCCCAGGGTCCGCGACACCGCCTCGCGGACTGGAGTTCCCGCTCCTGAACCTTCAGAAGTGGATCAAGGCCAACGCGAAGTTCCTTACTCCCCCCGTTTCAAACAAGCAACTCTTCGGCACCAGCAAGGACGCCATCGTCTTTGTCTCCGGTGGGCCCAACACCCGCAACGACTACCACGTCAACCCCACGGAAGAGCTCTTCTACCAGTTGAAGGGCGACATCGCCGTCCGCGTCCGGCCCCTCGACGGGTCCGCGCCCCACGATGTCGTGATCAAGGAAGGCGAGCTCTTTCTCCTGCCGCGTTGGGTACCCCACCGCCCGCAGCGGCCCAAGGGCACCGTGGGCCTCATCATCGAGTTCCCGCGAGGACTGGACGAGAAGGGCAACCCGCAGAAGGACGGCCTGCGCTGGTACTGCCCAGGATGCGACGCCCTCGTGCATGAAGCCCGCTGGGTGCTGGACAAGATCGACCAGGACCTCAAGATCATCATGAACGACTTCTGGGACGGCCCCGCCGATCGCCGCACGTGCAAGGGTTGCGGGCACGTCATCCAGCGGGCAGGCGCGATCAAGCTCGCGAAGGGAAAGGTCAAGGCCACCACCTCCAGGACCGGTCGCCACACCCCCCGCAAGCCGGCCCGCAAGCCCGTCCGAGCCTGAATGGGTCATGTCCCCACCACCACGTACCCGGCAGCCACGGCGCGCCCAGCCGTCTGAGACGTCTCCGCAAGCGCAACCCCCGCGCGTGCCGATAAGGCATGTGTGACAGCACGGGTTTCCGCTCAAACTCCACGCCGCCTCCACACACTCGCCATCATCGGCCTGCTGTCCGGCGCTGCCGCCGCCCAGACCGACTCCACCGCTCGTCCGGACGCGGCCGCCCGCATGGTCCGCGTCTTCGACTTTGAAGAGCGGGAATCCAACCCCGGCGAGGTCCCCCGCTACTGGTTCCGCTCACAGGACTCCAAGGACTCCCCCCGTCCCGACTTCCCCGCGTGGAACCGCGCTGAACTGTTCTACGCCCAGGACACCGCCACGCCGACACCGCAGGTCAAGCGCGGCATCGGCAGCGTCATGCTGCCGACCCAGGGCGGCAGCACGTCGCTCCTGCTGGGCAGGGGTGTGCTGCCCGTCTTCGCGGAAGCCGATTACGTCGTCCATGCCAGCGTCCGGACCACGGGCTTGTCGAACGCACGGGCCGGCGTGATCGCACGCCTGCTGGACGCGTCGGGCAAGGCCATCGCGGGGTCGCAGAACCTCAGCCGCCTCGTGCAGAGCGAATCAGGCTGGACCAACCTGTCGGTGGAGATCTGCAGCGACTCGCCCGGCGCGGCGTACATCCAGATCGAACTGGTCCTCCTGCAGCCCGCCGCGCAGGCGGCCTTCAGCGGCACCACCGCCCGGTCCTTCGCCATCCTCAAGGAAGACCGCGACGGCGCCGCGTACTTCGACGACGTCGCCGTGCTGCAGCTCCCCCGGGTCGAACTCGCGACCGAATCGCCCGCCAACATCACCGCCCTGCCCAATTCCCCGAGGCTCCGGTCGCTCGTGCGCGACATGGCCGGCGAACGCCTGACCCAGACCATTGAGGTGCTCGATGCGGCGGGTGCCGTGGTGGAGAAGACGACAGTACCGCTGACGGGCGGCGGCGGGCAGCACACGTGGCAGCCCAAACTGCCGCGGCTGGGCTGGTACCGCGCCAGGCTCTCGCTCACCAATGGCGACAACATCAACGTCGGCGGCTCCGTCGTCGATCTGCTGTGGGTGCCGGCCGGTGCCGCGACCACCGACGCGACCGGGCCCCGCCGCCTTGCGCCGATGAGCACCGAGCGCAGCCGCCTGGGCCTGACGCTCCCCACGCTCGCGCTCGCCGAACTCGCCGCGCTCCCCGGTGCGGTGCGCGCCACCGGCGTCGGCAACGCCACCTTCCCGGCGTGGACCCGCGACCTCACGCCGGAATCGGCCCGTGCGCACGCGGACCGCCTCCAGACGCTCGTCAGTTCGCTCATCGCCGACGGCTGCTCTCCAACGGTCACTCTTGGCCCGGTGCCCACGGGTATCACCAGCGAGGGTCGGTACGACGCAGGAGACGCGTGGCCGGTCCTCGCCGGCGACCGCCAGCAGTGGCTCCGCTTCGCCGAGGACATCTTTGATCAGTTGGGGACGCGAGTCCCGGCGTGGCAAGTAGGACGAGTGGACGACGACCGCGCATTCTGGCGCGCGTGGTCCAGCGAGCTCGCGCACTTGCAGGACGACCTTGACGGGTACGTGCCCGGCAGCGCCGTCGCCATACCGGCAAGCATCCACCACGCGTGGGACGCGGAGGAAGTTGCCCGTTCCCGCTCCAACATCCAGATCGTGGCCCGTGTGCCCGCCGCTACGAGCGCCGCGTCGCTCCGCGAAGCGATCCCGGCGTGGCTCCCGCTCACGACAACCTCGCGAGAGAACGCGTCCATCCGCCTCGCCCTGGAGCCGTCGGACGCCGTGGCGTACGGACCAAAGGCCACCGCGGAGCAGCTCGCGCGTCAGATGATCGAGGCATGGCGCATCATGGGCACCGGCACCGAAGGGGCCCGCACCGGCGCCAGCCTGACCCTGTCCCGTCCATGGACCCTCCCCCAGGGACGCCGGCCCCAGATCCGCCCCAGTCCTGCGCTCGGTGCTTGGATCGGCACGGCCCAGCGGCTCAGCGGCCGCCGCATTGTGGGCGAATTCCCGATCGCCGACGGCGTCCGCTGCTACATCCTCGCCCCACTGAACGCGACTGCCGACGAGCAGCCAGGCGCCCTGGTGCTCTGGAACGAGTCCGCGCCGCCGTCGCTCGCGCACTTCGAGGGTGCCGTCGGGCGCGGGCCGGTGCACCTCATCGACATCTACGGCAACGCCCGCCCCCTCCCGCTCGTCCGCGCCAGCAGCGGCGCTCAGGTTGCGCGGGTGGACCTGACCAGTTCGCCGATCTTCATTGAAGGGGTCGATGTGCCTCTGGTCCGCTTCCTGTCCAGCGTGCGCATCGAACCACCGTTCTTGGACGCCACCGGCGAGGTTCTCGAACGCTCGATCATCCTGAGCAACCCGTGGCCCGCCGGGATCACCGGGACCGTGAGCATCGTGGAGCCCGGGGGCTACACCAGGGGCCCCAAGGACCGCTCCTGGCGCATCGTCCCCCGTTCCAGCCCGTTCAACATCCCCCCCGGCAAGTCCGCGACCATCCCGTTCACCGTCGCGTTCAGCCCGACCGAAGAGGCGGGCAACAAACCGTTCCTCCTCGCGCTCGATGTCACGGCCGATGCGCCCTACGGACTCATCGAGACCACGCGCCAGGTCGAAGTCGGGCTGAAGGAGTACGCACTCGAGCTCCGCGCCAGCGCGGCAGGCAGCGACGCCATCGTCGAGGCCATCGTGACCAACAACTCCGACCGCACCATGACCCTCGAACTCACGGCCTTGGCCCCGGGCCAGCCCCGCTCCCGTGCAGTCATCACCAACCTCGCGCCGGGCCGCCAGGTCATCCGCCGGTTTTCGTACATGGGGCTGCGCGACCAACTGACCCGTCAGCGCGTCATTGTGAGTTTGACCGACACGGAGAGCCGCCTGCGTCTCAACCGCAGCGCCGAAGTCCCCTGATTGTGTTGAGTCCCTACCGCCCGGCCATCGCCTGGCGGGCAACGCGCGGGCCCACCCGTGCGGCGATCACGGGAACGCCCTCAGACTTCTCGGACGCTTCCTTCGCAATCTGCGCCAAGAGCCGCTCGTGGGAAGCCACCAAACGGCGGGTCTCCTCGATTGCCTTCTCAAGGCTCGACTGACCGGTGACCTGCTTGTACAGGTCGTGGCAGTCCATATCCCCGGAGGCCTGGCAGGCGATCAGGTCCGCGAGCAACCGCTCCGCCTGTGACTTGGCAAACTGGGTCTCTTCCCTGAGTCTTTGGCTGTTGCAGTCCATCATGGCGCCTCGCAGCTTTCCCCCATCCGTCTGTCGGTCCCCACCCGCGCCTCACCCGGGCCGCGCCCGGACCCCCAGCATATCCGAAGAGACCATCGACGCCAAGAGCCGATAGCCGTCGAAAATCCATGTTTGTTCGTACTTTACAAGGGCCGCCATTGCGCCCTAGGCCGCCCGCACACCCGTTCGGAGGCCGACACGTTCCCCTTCTGTGGGGATCCACCGCTGGATCGCGGCCTTGACCAAGTACCGGTCTGACGACGTTCGCAATTCCTCCAGTTCCTGGATCATTGCGTCCATATCGAGCGAGGCCAGCGGATTCCCTTGCTCGCGGAGCGCCAGGATGCCCGGGTGGGCGGTCGGCGCGAGGGCCTCGGACTCGTACGAGAGTTCCTCGTGGAGCTTCTCACCGGGCCGAATCCCGGTAATGGAAATGTCCATCGGGGTGCCGAAGGACGGGGCCGGGTCGGTGCCGGAGGCGTCCGGGGCGATGGTGCGGGGCTCAAAGCCGTGCATGCGGACAAACCGCTGGGCGAGGTCCAGAATGCGGATCGGTTCGCCCATGTCCAGCACGTAGACGATCGGGCGTTCGGCATCGCTGTCAATGCTGCCGGCCTGGATGACCAGTGTGGCGGCCTCCGGGATGGTCATGAAGTAGCGGGTCATGCGCGGGTCGGTCACCGTGATGGGGCCGCCCTCGCTGATCTGCTGGGACCAGATGGGGAGGACGCTGCATGCGCTGCCCAGGACGTTGCCGAACCGGACGATCGAGTACCGCGTCCAGGAGCGCGACTGCTTCTGCTGGGTCGCGAGCCACTGGACGTAGAGCTCGGCGAGGCGCTTGGTTGCGCCCATGGCGCTGCTGGGGTTCACGGCTTTGTCGGTGGAGATCATCACGAACCGCTCCGCCCCGCAGTCATGAGCCGCGTCGGCGATCGACTTGGTGCCGAAGAGGTTGTTGGAGAGCGCGTGGCCTGGGTGGTCCTCCATGAGCGGCACGTGCTTGTGGGCCGCGGCGTGGAAGACGGCGTGCGGCTTGAGTGAAGCGAGGAGGGTGCGGGTGGCATCGGGGTCCACCACGTCGTGCAGGATCGCCTTGCGCTCGACCCCGGGGAATCGGCGTGCAATCTGTCGGTCGATCTCGAAGAGGGCGTTCTCCGAGCGTTCCATGAGGATCAGGACGCTGGGGCGGAAGGTGGCAGCGATGCGGGCCAGTTCGCTGCCGATGCTCCCGCCCGCGCCGGTGATGAGCACCCGCTTGGCTTCCAGGGCGCTCTGCACGCTGCGGCGGTCGAGGCCGAAGGGGGTGCGGCCGATCAGTTCGGCCATGTTGATGTTCTGCGCGAAGCCGGGGGTGAGCGACGGCGGCGTGTCCAGCAGGTCGGTGAGCGCCGGCACGCAGCGCTCGGGGATCGCCAGCGAGCGCAGCGACTCGCGGACGCGCAGGGACATCGCCCGCTCGCTCAGGGGCAGGCTCACCACGGCGGCGGAGAAGTGCGCGGTCGTGTGCAGGTTTGCAAGCTCCTCGAGCGTGCCCAGGACGGGCAGGCCCGCAAGGTCGTCGCCAGCCGTCAGCCCTTCTTCCGGGCGGACGAGTACACACCCCACGTGGTTGGGGAGGAGGTTGGTCACGGCCATCTGGCCGGCCAGAGCGGCGAGGGTCTCGGAGGTGCCGACAAGCACCGGGCGGCGCCAGAGGGAAGGCTGGGAGGTTGGGTGCATGGGGAAGGTGTAACGGAGTGATTGAGTGACGAAGTGACTGAGTGTCAGGCCCTTATCGGCACGCGGGGGCCCGCGTCGGCAATAGCTGTCGGTCTCCGGTGCGCGACGCCGATACGCTCGGGGCATGATCACGCGTGTTTCGGGGGTGCTGGAGACCATTGACGAGGGACGCGCGGTGATTGCGCCCGGGGGTGGGCGCGGCGGTTCGGCCGGGGCTGCCGATGGGGTTGTGTCTTTCGCGTACGAGGTGCTCCTGCCGGCGTTCCTGGCGGTGGAGCTTGCGCCGCGGATGGGGAAGCCCATCACTCTGGTGACCCTTCAGTACTTTGAGGGGCAGGGGCAGGGGTCCAGCTTCATTCCGCGTCTGATCGGCTTCGCCGATGCCAGACAGCGGGCGTTCTTTGAGTTGTTCACCACGGTGAACGGGATCGGCAACCGCAAGGCATTGCGGGCGCTGGCACGGCCGCCCGCGGCCATCGCCCGGGCCATCGCGGAGAAGGATGCCAAGACGCTGTCCACGCTGCCGGAGATCGGCAAGCGCATGGCCGAGCGCGTGATCGCGGAACTGGACGGGAAGGTCGACGAGTTCCTCGATCTTGGCGCGGTCGTCGAGGGCAAACCTGTTGTGCGCTTGGGCGGCGGGCCGGCGCTCGGCGCGGCCGCACAGGATGCCGTCGCAGCGCTCATCGCGCTGGGTCAACAGCGGACAGAGGCAGAAGAAAAAGTGCGACGCGTGGTCGGCCGCGATGGCGAGAAGCGGCTCGCGACTGCGGATGACATTGTCGCCGCGGTGTTCGGGGGTTAAACACTTCGCCGAGGATGAAGTTCACGCGGGCCTGTAGCGCATCACGCCGCCGGCATGCCCATACACCTGCGCCACGTGCTGACCTGGCCCATGTGCATCATGATGTGGTTGTTGGCCATGAAGAGCACACGTCCGCCCAGGAGTGGGAAGCGGGCGCGGGCCTTTTCGTCGGGCGTGGGCTCGATGAGCTTGGCGTCGTCCACGGAGCCCAAGGCCTCGATCAGCGCATCATGGGTGCGGAAGAAGGCAGTGGTGACAGACTCCATGGAGGGGTAGATCGTGCCCGACGGGTCGTCCTGGCACGGGGTGCCGTCCTTGAAGATCGCCTCGAAGTTGGCGGGCGCGGCGAACTTCGCGGGGTCCAGCCCGACCATGGCGGCCAACTTCGCGGGGTAGGTCGCGAGGTGGCCGAAGACCCACGCCGGGTGGTTGGCGTCGATGGTGGTGCCGTTCACGACGGCCTTGCGGGCGAACTGTTCGGGCTTGACGCCCACGAGGATGCGTTCGGCGTAGCCGCGGCTGATCTTGCAGGCGGCGGCGATGTTCTGTGCGTGCAGGCCCATGGTCTTCTCCTCTGCGGTCTGGTCTTGGGGAACGGGATGAGTCCGGTGCGATGCCGGCCAAGGCCGGAGGTTACCGATGGGTGGGAGCCTCCATACATTGAGTGCGATGCCCATACTCGCCGCGTACCTGCACGACCTCTCTCCGTTCCTGGTGCGCTTCGGCGACGGGCTCGGGCTGCGGTGGTACGGGCTGGCGTACGCGCTGGGGTTCCTCGTCGGGTATCAAATCATGAAGCGGCTCGCGAAGCGCGGCTTCACGCCCATCCCGGCGGACCGCATCGCGGACGCGATGCTGATGCTCATCGCGTGCGTGATCATCGGTGGGCGTGTTGGCTACGTGCTCATTTATGACCGGCCGCTCTTGTGGCAGTTTTCGGGGGACTTTCCGTTCTGGGGGATGCTTGCGCTCAACAAGGGCGGCATGGCCTATCACGGCGCCCTGGTGGGCGTCATGCTGGGCGGCTGGTGGGTCGCTCGCGGGTTCAAAGACTCGCAGGGCGTGCGGCGGGGCGCGACGCCGTGGCGGCACGTGATGGACCTGCTCGCGCTCGCCTGCACCGTGGGGCTTGGCTTAGGCCGCGTTGCCAACTTCATCAACGGGGAACTGCTCGGCAAGGTCGTGGCGCAGCCGGGCCAGCCCGCGCCGTGGTGGAGCGTCAAGTTCCCGCAGGAACTCATCAGCGGGCATACGGACGTCACCCGCGCCGAGCCGCAGCTCACCGCGCTGGACCAGTTGCTTGTGACGTACGCCCCCGAACAGCCGACCTTTGACGCCGCGGCGTACCGGGTGATCGACCTGCTCCAGAACGGTGGCGAGACGGGCGGCAAGATCGCCAAGGGGCTTGAGCCGCTGCTCTCGGCACGTCATCCGTCACAGTTGTACCAGGCGTTCTTTGAGGGCGTGGTGCTCACGGCGGTGGTGTGGATTGTCGCGAGAAAGCCGCGATTGCCCGGCATCGTCGGGTGCTGGTTCCTCATCACGTACGGCGCACTCCGTGTGGTTGCGGAGTTCTACCGGCTCCCGGATACACAATTCGCCGAAGGACGGCCCCTGGGCCTCTCACGCGGCCAGTGGCTGAGTGCGGCCATGGTCGCGGCCGGGGCGCTCGTGCTCGCGTGGATCGTCAACAAGGGTGGGGAGAAGATGGGCGGGTGGGCACAGCGCACTGACGCCGTGAAGGCCTGAAGCGGCCGCTATCTCTGTGTGTTGAACCTATCGAACACGGCACCCAGGATGTTGTCCCTGCGGAACTCCGGCAGCAGGAACCGCTTGCCGCCGGGCAGGAACGACTTGACGTAGTCCGCGGCGATCTCTCCGGACACCTTGAGGCCCAGCAGCATCGACCCGCGCGGCACAGCGAGTTCGTTGAGGCGCAGTACCAGGATCGTCGCGTCGTCATCGAGAGGACCGCCGACAAAGTCCCGCACGCGCTCGTACGCGTTTGGCGCGATCGAAGCCGGATCGGCCAGGTCAATCTGAGACAGCACGCCGCGCAGGCCGTCTTCACCTAGAAACTCACCCGACGCGTTGCGTGCCTCAATGAATCCATCGGTGTAGACCACCAGCGTGTCTCCCGGTTCGAGAATGGTCTTGAATCGGCCGTATGTGGAGGCACCCAAGATGCCCAGCGGCAGATCGTCGGCCTTGCTGGGGTGCGCTGCACCCGTGGGCTGCAGGGTGGTCCACTCGCGCGTCTTCGCGCGGTACAGCAGCGGCGGCGGGTGGCCGGCGTTGGACAGCTCAAACTCGCGGGTGGGAGCCCAGAAGGTCGCGGCCATCGCGGTGGCAAAGCGGCCGGAGTCGGTAAGCCCGGCGAACTCTCGGTTGATGCCCTCCATGAGGCGCGACTGGTCCACGTAGTTCATGAAGCGCCGCATGAGGTCTCGCAGCCGCACCGCCAGCGCGGCGACGGCGGTGCCGTGGCCCGAGACGTCGGCCACGAGCATTCGGGTGATGCGCCCGGTTGCGCACGACGAGAGGTAGTGGATATCCCCGCCTGAGGGGTCGTCGCCCACCGGCTTGCTGAAGATCCAGGCGTCCAGGCCGGGCATGACCACGCCCCGGTTGACCTCGTCGTTTCCGCCCCAGACCTCCGAGCACTGCAGGACATGTGGTTCGGCGTCAAGAACAGGCATGACGGGATTGGATGCTGGTGGAGCGGGCGGGGTGTCGGGGCCGTGTGACGATCCGGCTCCGGCCGACCGAGTTGCGGATGGGCGGACAGGTGCCTAGTATCTTGACCCAACTCGTAGCCCCAATAACAGGTGGCCACGAGTGATTCTGACGGAGCCAGCCATGAAGACCGAGACCCACCCCAAGTACTACCCCAACTGCAAGATCTATCACAACGGGCAGGTCGTGATGACCGTCGGCGCGACGGTGCCCGAGATGCACGTTGAAGTGTGGTCGGGCTCGCACCCGTTCTTCACGGGCAAGCAGACCTTCATCGACAGCGCGGGCCGCGTCGAGAAGTTCCAGAAGAAGTACTCGGGCAACTACTTCGCGAAGAAGGATGCGCCGGCCGAGAAGAAGTAAACTGCTGGACCACATCGGACCTGAACCATGAGCCCGCGGCCACATGGCGGCGGGCTTGTTCGTTTTGAAGTCTGCGTGCATAGAGTTGCCGGATAAACAGCCGTGAAAGTCGGCACTTCCGCCCCGCGTGGCACCGGTAGTCGCCGGTGGTTCGTTCCCACCACGCCCGCAGGGTGCGCCCGGTCGAGGTCTCGACGCTTTGGGCCATGGAGGTTGCTCGCACCCCCACGGCCCGGCCGATAGAGGCACTCGATGGCACGTCCCCCCAGCTTTCTCGAAACTCTCGCCCGCCGCCGCATCGTCTTTGACGGCGCGATGGGTACGGCCACGCACGCCGCGAACCTGGACGTGCAGAAGGACTATTGGGGCAAGGAGAACTGCCCCGAGGTCCTCATCCGCAGCCGCCCGGACCTGATCCAGTCGATCCACGAGTCGTTCCTGGCGGTGGGCGCGGACTGCGTGGAGACGGACACCTTCGGCGGGATGCCGCACGTGCTGGCGGAGTTTGAACTCGCAGACCAGGCGTTTGCGCTCAACCAGGAAGCGGCGGAACTGGCCCGCGCCGCGTGCGCCAAGTTCCACACCAGCGACAAGCCGCGGTTTGTGGCGGGCAGCATGGGGCCGGGCACCAAGCTCATCACGCTGGGGAACATCGACTGGGATGGGATGTTCGCGTCGTATCGCGAAGCGGCGCGGGGGCTGCTCGCGGGCGGAGTGGACGTGTTCATCATCGAGACGTGCCAGGACCTGCTGCAGGTCAAGTGCGTCATCAACGCGGTCATGGCCGCTCTCGCAGAGAGGGGCAAGACGGCGCTCGATGTGCCGATCATGGCAAGCGTCACCATCGAGAACACCGGGACGATGCTGCTGGGCACGGAGATCGCCGCGGCGGCGGTTGCACTCGCGCAGTACCCCATCTGCTCGCTGGGCCTCAACTGCGCGACGGGCCCGGTGGAGATGCGTGACCACATCCACTGGCTGGGCAAGCACTGGAACGACGGCACACGGGCCGTCTCGGTGATGCCCAACGCTGGACTGCCGCTGCTGGTGGACGGCCACACCGAGTTCCCGCTGCAGCCCGAGCCATTCGCGGCGGCGATGGAGAAGTTCATCGCCCAGGACGGCGTGCGGATCGTGGGCGGGTGCTGCGGGACCAAGCCGGAGCACATTCGGAGGTTGGTGGAGATTGTCGAAGGGCTGGAACGGCGTGAACAGGTGAAGAGGTGCGGAGGTGAAGAGGTGAGAGGCACCTCACCTGCTCACCTGCTCACCTCCTCACCTGTTCCGTCCTCGATGCCTTCTGCCGTTACTTCGCTCTACTCCCCCACCGACTACCGCCAGGACAACTCGATCCTCATCATCGGCGAGCGGATGAACGCGTCGGGCTCGCGGGCGTTCAAGCGTTTGCTGGAGGCCGAGGACTGGGACGGGATGGTGAGCCTGGCGCGGGAGCAGGTGCGGCACGACGGTGCGCACGTGCTGGACATCAACGTGGACTACGCGGGTCGCGACAACGCGAAGGACATGGCGGATGTCGTCCGGCGCGTGGTGCGTCAGGTCAATGTGCCGCTGATGCTCGACAGCACGCAATCCAAGACCATCGAGGCGGGTCTGCGGCTCGCGGGCGGCAAGTGCATCATCAACAGCGCGAACTTTGAAGAAGGCGAAGAGAAGTTTGATTACTTCTGCACACTCGCCAAGACCTACGGGGCTGCGCTCGTCATCGGCTCCATCGACGAGGACAAGGAAAACTCGATGGCGCGCACGCGGGAGCGTAAGCTGAGCATCGCCCAGCGCGCTTTCGAGCGGGCAACACGCGTCCACGGCCTCGCTCCGTGCGATCTGCTCTTTGACCCGCTCGTGCTGCCGGTGAGCACGGGCATGGAGACGGACCGGAAGAGCGCGCTCGAAACCATTGAGGGCGTGCGGCTCATTTCCCAATCGCTGCCGGAGTGCCAGACCACGGTCGGTCTTTCCAACGTGTCGTTCGGGCTCTCCGCCGCGGCGCGGATCGTCCTCAACAGCGCGTTCCTGCACGAACTGCAGGGGGCCGGGCTCACCAGCGCGATCATCCACTTCAGCAAGATTCTGCCGCGGAACAAGGTGCCCGACGACCAGTGGAACGCGGCGATGGACGTGATCCACGACCGCCGCACGCCGGGCGTGGACCCGCTCCAGAAGTTCATCGAGCTGTTCAAGGACGTACAGGCGACCGGCGCAGCGAAGAAGGTGTCGCTGGCCGACCTGCCTGTGGAGGAACGGCTGCGGGGACACATCGTCGATGGCGAGAAGGAAGGCCTTGAGACCTCGCTGCGAGCTGCGCTCGAGAAGTACACGCCCCTGGCCATCATCAACGACCACCTGCTGGACGGGATGAAGACCGTGGGAGACCTCTTCGGCAGCGGGAAGATGCAGCTGCCGTTCGTGCTGCAGTCCGCCGAGGTGATGAAGACCGCCGTCGCGTTCCTGGAGCCCCTGATGGACAAGGTGCAGGGCACCACCAAGGGCTCAATCGTGCTCGCAACGGTGAAGGGCGACGTCCACGACATCGGCAAGAACCTCGTGGACATCATCCTGTCCAACAACGGGTACACGGTCCACAACATCGGCATCAAGCAGCCGCTGGTGGACATCGTCAAGGCCTGGCGCGAGCACAAGGCCGATGCCATCGGCATGTCGGGCCTGCTCGTGAAGAGCGTGACGGTGATGGAGGAGAACCTCCGCGAGATGAACACGGACGGCCTCACACCGCCCATCCTGCTGGGCGGCGCTGCGCTGACCCGCCACTACTGCGAGAGCCACCTGCGGAACACGTACAAGGGCAAGGTTTATTACGGGCGTGACGC
This sequence comes from Phycisphaerales bacterium, assembly GCA_036261855.1. Taxonomy (GTDB): domain Bacteria; phylum Planctomycetota; class Phycisphaerae; order Phycisphaerales; family UBA1924; genus BJHL01. The sequence continues at coordinate 13,893 of DATAKA010000145.1, forward strand.
CTTCGAGGGGCTCCGCACGATGGACCTGCTCATGGGCGGCAACGCGCAGACGCTGGACGACGAGATTGTGCTGCGGCTCTCAAAGCGGTCCGCGGCGGAAGACACCATCAACCAGACGCGCATTGCGAAGCTCGCGGCTGCGAACTCTGGTGAGATCGCCGCCTCAGCACCCGGCGGTGTATCCGTGAAGGTCTCGCAGAAGAGCGACGTTCCTGCCGCGACGAGCATTCCCACGCCTCCATTCTGGGGCACGCGGGTCATCGACAGCATCAACCTCGACGATGTGTACCCCTTTATCAACCCCATCGCGCTCTTCCGCGGCCAGTGGCAGGTGAAGAAGGGTGCGATGAGCGACGCCGAGTATGACGCGTTCCTTGAGGACAAGATCGTGCCGGTGTTCGAGGCGCTCAAGGATCGGTGCAAGCGAGAGAAGATCCTGCAGCCGCGAGTGGTCTATGGCTACTTCCCCTGCAACAGCGATGGCGACGACCTTGTCGTTTGGAACGGGCCCGACCGTGTAAGTGAGCAACTCCGTTTTACGTTCCCGCGCCAGCAGGACAAGCGGCGGCTGTGCATCTCGGACTACTTCCGGCCCGTCACGAGCGACGGGGCCGATGTCATCGCCATGCACTGCGTGACCGTGGGCAGCCGCGCGAGCGAGGAATCGCAGAAGCTCTTCAAGGCCAACAACTACACCGATTACCTCTACCTGCACGGCCTCTCCGTGGAGTCCGCCGAGGCGCTCGCCGAGTATTGGCACAAGCGCATCCGGCAGGAGATGGGCATCTCGGGCGAGGACGCGCCGAAGATCAAGGACCTGTTCACGCAGCACTACCAGGGTTCGCGCTACTCCTTTGGCTATCCGGCGTGCCCCAACCTGCAGGACCAGGAAAAACTCTTCGCGCTGCTGGACCCCGCCCGCATCGGCTGCACGCTGACGGAGAACTGGCAGATCGACCCCGAGCAGTCCACGAGCGCGATCATCGTGCACCACCCCGCGGCAAAGTACTTCAACGTGTAGGGTTTCTACTCACCCTGGCGCCGGTGCGACCGCAGCACGAGCACAAAGACCGGCCCGCCGATGAGCGCCGTCACCACGCTCAGCGGGATGTTGCCAAGACCTGGCCGGGCCTGATGCAGCCCCGCGATCACCAGATCGCTGCCGATCACCATGAGCGCGCCGCACATCGCCGCGCACAGCGTGAGCCCCGCGTGCCGGGGCCCCGCGGCCATCCGCACCAGGTGCGGGGCTACAAGGCCCACAAACCCCACCGGCCCCGCCAGCACCACCGCGCACGCCGTCAGCACACCCGCGAGGATGAACTGCACGGTCCGCAATCGACCCAGGTGCACACCCACGCTGGTTGCTTCGTCATCACTGAGCGCTGCGCGGTCCATCGAGGGCGACACAAACCACGCGACCGCCACACCAACGCCAACCACCACGCCCACCACCGCGATGCGCGTCCACCCCGCGTCCTCGTCCAGCGCGCCCACTAGGAGTCGCCCGGACGCGAACCCGCCGTCGGGCATCAGGTGCTGCGCCAGCGTGATGCCCGCCCCGCACATGAGCCCCACAATGACGCCCACGAGCACGAGTGAGAATGGCTCGACAAACCCGCGCCGCTGGCTGATGGCGTAGACCAATCCCAGAGTGGCGCACGCGCCGGCCACCGCCGCGCCGCCCGCGCCCACGCCCCCGGGGTCCGCCAGGCGGCCCGTCACGAGGAATGCGGCGTACACCGCGAGCATGACACCAAGGCCGGATCCGCTCGCGAGCCCCAGCAGATCCGGCGACGCCAGCGGGTTCCGCAGCAGGCTCTGCAGCAGCACGCCCGCAACCGCCAGCGCAACGCCCACCACCGCCGCGGTTGCGACACGCTGCGCCCGGATGTCCAGGATCATGTCATGCTCCGCGCCGTCGCCGAGCCCCCCGATCACGAGCCGCAGCCAGACGACGCCCGCAAGCGCCACGCCCACTGCCACCGCCAATTGCAATGGCGTCAGCCACCGGCCACGTGCTGGACCACTTCCGGGCATAACAAGAGCCTAGCGCCCTCCCGCCGAGCCTTCCTTGCAGCCTCACACCGACCTACCATCGCGGCCCCGTCCCGGCGACACCGGGATCGGCCAGAATCAGGAGACCGCCGTGGCCCAGACCTCGTTCCGCTGCAAGCTCGTCACCCCCACCGCCGCCCTCGTTGATGCGCCGGTTGCGTACGCATCCGTGCCGCTGCACGACGGGCTGATGGGCTTCATGCCGGGCCGCGCCCCGCTGCTGGCCCGCCTGGGCTTGGGCGAGCTCCGCCTCGACATGGCGGACACCGACAAGACCAAAGGTGGCACCCGGTCCTTCGCCGTGAGCGGCGGCTTCATCAAGATGGGCGACGGTCAGCTGACCATCCTTGCCGAGAAGGCCGTCGCGGGCGAGGAACTCTCCGCCGCGGATGCCGACGCTGAAGTCAACAAGCTCGCCGGAGCAGCGGCCAAGGACAGCAACCCCGCCAGTGTCGAGTCCCTCCGCGAACAGCGCGAATTCGCGCGCCTCAAGGCCGGCATGGCCCGCGGCCAGAAGGCAATCTAAAGGCGCTGCCCCGCCACCCGCTACGCTGATGGCATGAAGCGAGCCCTGGGCTGGTTCCTGTTGCTGCTTGGCATCGGCGTCGTGTGCGTGGGGATCTTCCTCGCGCTGTCGCCCGTCATCGCAACGTACCAAACCGCGATGGACGACCCGCTGAAGGACAGCCCGGTCGCCTCGCAGTCGGGCAATGAGGAAGAGGGCAAGGTGCTCGCCCGAAAGATGCTCACGGGTGTCGCAATCGGAGCTCTGGGCCTCCCCATGACCATCGCGGGCACGGTCCTGCTGGGCATCTCGTTCGTGCAGCGCATGCGCAAGCGGTTCGAGGCGAAGCATCAGCGATGATGTATGTTCAGGGCAGGACGGGCTTCACCACCACCCGTGCCTCGTCCCGCGCGGTCGCGAGCATCGCCATCCCGGCAAAGACGCCGTACACCGCGACCAGCAGCATGAACAGCAGCAGGGCGAATCTGCCCTCATAGAGCAGCCCTGCCGCGGGCAGGGCACCGATCACGAGCACGCTCATCCACAGCCGCCAGGCGTCCGGCCGTCCATCGGCGCGGCCCGCTCGCATGTCCGGCTCAGCACCCCCCGGAAGCCCGACGCGGTTCCAGAAGCCCGCGAGCGCGTTCACCCACATTACAAGCAAGCCCACCCCCACCATCCCACACCAGACCCACGCCATCACAAACCACGGGATACCCCGGTGCAGCCCCGGCGTCGGCCCGTCGTGAAAAATCCGCACGCCGAAGTACGCAGTGCCCGCCAGCGCGATCGACACCATTGCGGCGCACGCCGCCGCGGAAACAGGCAGCCAGTCGCGCACGCGCTCCACCTTTGCCCGCGCCTCGCCCGCCCACCAGGAGATCACCACCATGGCGAGGAACGCCGTCGCGCCGAAGGCAAGGTCGAGGTCGAACATGCCGCCCCGCGGCCCAGGGTTCGATGCGATCTCGAACGACGTGCCCTGATCGACGTCGGCACCCGCTTCCTTGTGCGTGCCATCGCCCACGGGCTTGCTGCCGGAGTTGACGCCGGAACTCGCCTCCGTCGTCTCGGCCGCGTGATTGGGAGCGCCATCACTCTGGCGCGGAGGCGGCTTGTTGCCACTTTCCGGTGTCCCATTCCCCTTCGGTGTACTCGCCGGTTCCGGCTGCGTGCCGTTCGCCGCGGGCTGCGTGGCAGTGCCCTGTTCCCTGACGATGACGCGTTGGCCAAACCCCTCGGCAGTAATCACGTCCCGCAGCTTGTCCGCCGCTTCACCCAACCGGTCGTTGGACATTCGCAGTTCGATCGCCGCGACCGTGGCGGCGTCCGACGCCCTGCGTGCGGACTCGGCCGCCTCGTACGCGGTGCGTGCCGCGGCTTTGGACTCGTAGTACCCCTGGCTCGCGCACGATGCCACGCCAGAGAGGGACGCAATGCACCCCGCGCACACCGCCATAAGCAGGCCCACCGCGCGGGCACGGTGCGCCCCCCCGGCAACAGGATTCGGTCTCTTCTTGGTCATGTCGAAACCCACCGCAGGCGCCCACGCCGGGCACGCCCGTACTGCCATTATGCAGCGCGGCCCTGCCGATGCAAACGGATTTACCCACCTTGCCCACGAATGCCAATGCCTGAACGCCCGCTCGCACCGCCGACCGCTCCCAGGCACGCCATTCCGGGACGTACCCCTGATGCCCACGTCCGCGAATCGCTACGCTTGCGGTCCCCGGCCTGCCGGGAACGCACGACCAGGAGCCCCCATGCCCCTCACCCGCGATCAACTCGCCATGCGCGCCGCCCGTGAACTCAAGGACGGCTACATCGTGAACCTCGGCATCGGCATCCCCACGCTTGTCGCCAACTACGTCCCCACCGGCATGGACGTCTGGCTCCAATCCGAGAACGGCCTCCTGGGCATCGGCCCCTTCCCCCGCCAGCACGAGGTGGACCCCGACCTCATCAACGCCGGCAAGCAGACCGTCACCGCCCGTCCCGGCGCATCGTTCTTTTCCTCCAGCGACTCTTTCGCCATGATCCGCGGCGGGCACATCGACCTGTGCATTCTCGGCGCGATGCAACTCGCTGAAGAG
>DATAKA010000146.1:0-15568 GCA_036261855.1 Phycisphaerales bacterium
CATCGACTTCAACAACGACGGCCTCTTCCCCGACACCATGGACATCGACGACTTCCTGAGCGTGTTCTCGGGCGGCCCCTGCTCCAACGACCCCAACTGCGGTGACATCGACTACAACAACGACGGCCTCTTCCCCGACACCCTGGACATCGACGCCCTCCTGAGCGTCTTCTCCGGCGGTCCCTGCCTCGTGTAAGTACCACGCAAAGCAGTAGCCCATCAAAGCCCCCGGGCCCGCGCCCGGGGGCTTTTTCATGGCCATCTGCTGGTTCTCACCCTGCCCCCGAGTGGGTGAGGTCCCATACCCCACAAATAGTGCTAAATGCGCAGGCACCGCGCACAGCGTGTGTTACACTTGCCCCAGACCGACCCCGCGTGCGTTCCCCGTGACGTCGTTGTCACTCCGTACCTGTGCCGGTCCACCGTGTGTTGAAGGTGAGGAGTATCCAATATGAAGAATCAGAAGTTTGCGGCGCCGGCGGCGCTGCTCGCTATGGCCGGCCTCGCGTGCTCGGCCCTCGCGACGAACACGACCGAAACCGAGCCCAACGACAACAAGGCCGGCGCAAACGCTGTCGTCGGCATGGTTTCCGGTGACACCATCACCGGCAACACCACCGGCACCAGCACCACCGTTGCCGGCGCTGCGTCCTCGGACAACTTCCGCATCAAGACGGCCCCGGCCGCCCTGGGCATCTACCGCCACAACCTCTCGATCTCTACCGCCGGCACCGCCGGCCACGCCGGCACCATCCGCGGCCTGAACCAGATCGCCGCCACTGCTGGCGTCTGGGACGGCGTGACGATCGGCACCGTCGGCACGACCGACACCGCCCTCCAGACGTCCTCGACCGCCACCACCCCCGCGCGTTCCAACGTGTGGTACGGCTTCGGCAAGGAGGAGGAGGTCTACTACCGCGTGACCGGCGGCGCCACGACGACGGCCGACTTCGTCTCCACCCTGACGTCCACGCCCGTCGCCCCGATCGCCGGCCCCTCCAGCATCGTCGAGGGCTCGGTCGTGATCAGCACGATCGGCCAGACCACGGTCGACACCGACATGTGGCTGTACGATTCCAACTTCAACGCCATCGTCGGCGCGGCCAATGACGACGAGTCCGCGAACAGCGGCGGCACTGGCGCCACGGCACAGAGCCGCTTTGCCCGCACCCTGACGCCCGGCACCTACTACCTCGCCATCAGCCGCTACAACCTCTCCAACAACCAGCCCAGCCCCAACGACGAGGACTTCCGCACGGCCCCTCTCATGGACTTCCCCAACGCTGTGCTCTGCACCAGCACCACCACCACCGCCGCGGACCTTGACGTGTCCATCGGCGGCAACGTGGTGACCGTGCTCGGCGCCGCGGCCACCGGCCTCGACGTCCAGTTCGTGCAGTTCACCGTGATCCCCAACACCAGCCCCACGCCCCCCACGGGCGTGGCCAGCGCGAGCCCGAACAACATCTACGCCGCGGACATGGCCCCGGTGATCATCGGTGCGCCGACCACGGCCGAGCTCAACGTGACGGTCACCCCCGGCAACAACCCCCCCAGCACCGGCATCACGGTCTCAGTGGACGCGTCCTTCTACGGCCTGGGCACCATCAACCTGCTGGACAACGGCGTCGCCCCTGACGACACCGCCGGCGACAACATCTTCAGCGGCACCTTCAACGCCGCGGGCGCGACCAACTTCGGTACGCAGAACATGCCCGTGACGATCTCCGACGCGGAGGCCCGCTCCTCGTCCACGAACGTTGCCCTCACGCTGAACGTGCCCATCCTCGACGCGGGTTCCATCGACACGAACACCGACGGCACCACCGCCGGCCTGTTCACGCTCGGTGACCGCCCCCGCTGGATCAAGTTCAACGTCCCGGCCCTCGTGGACGACGCGGCCGGCACGTGGTTCGACATGTTCACCACCAACAGCGCCGACACAGAGTTCGGCCTGTTCGACAGCACCGGCGCCCTTGTGGACGAGGACGACGACGACGGTCTGGGCCTCTCCAGCCTCCTCACCTACGGCGCGGGCAGCGGAGCGGACATCGACGGTGCGGACTCTGCCACCGTCTCTGACGGCCGCGACGGCCTGACCCTTGCCGCCGGCGACTACTACCTCGCCGTGGGCCGCTTCAACGTCGCGTTCTCCGCGGGCTTCGGCGTCTCCGCCAGCTCCAACCCCGGCTTCAACTTCTTTGACCTCACTTTCGACACCAACATCGTCGGCGGACCCGTGTGCGACAGCATCGACTTCAACGGCGACGGCCTCTTCCCCGATACGGCCGATATCGATGACTTCCTCAGCGTGTTCAGCGGTGGCCCCTGCAGCACCGGCACCTGCGGTGACATCGACTACAACAACGACGGCCTCTTCCCCGACACCCTGGACATCGACAGCCTCCTGTCGGTCTTCTCGGGCGGCCCCTGCCTCTAAACCCCTGATCCTCCCACCGGGAGGTGCCAGGAGCGGGCGTACGACAGCCCGCGATTCAACACACACGAGCCCCCGGACACACCGTCCGGGGGCTTTTTTCTTGCGGCCCGCCCCCACTTCTGGTATTCTGTCCCCGTTCCCAGCGCCCTCCGGAGCCCCCTATGTTCAATCCCGCCGCCGCTGCCGGTTCGATCTTTTTCGGCCTCGTGTGCGCGGCCCTCGCGGGTCCGAGCGCGGCCCAGACCGCGACTGACCCTTCGCGCTCGCTGGTGGAGCAGCAGCTCCCCGTCGTGCTCGACCACATCGATGTGCTGCCCGTGGGCCCGCGCGGCCAGACTGGCCCCATCTTCACCCAGCGCGCGTGCGCGGGCACGGCCAGCCTGACCAACGCCAGCTTTACCGGCGGGTCGTACACCGCGCAGGCCGGCTTCGCGCAGCAGGAGATGCTCGCGGCAACATACACGCTCCAGCCCAGCGAGTTCCCGATCAAGATTGATCTGGCCGAGTGGATCCTGGTCACGAGCAACGCGACGGTGCAAACCACAACGCAGTGGAGCGTCCTCTTCTACGCGGGCACGCCCATCAACGGGCAGCTCGTGCACGAGTCATCCTCCGACGACGTCATCCTGCCGCACGCGCGCGTGGGCCCGGGCACGGCGGGCGTCAACATCCAGTTCTCGGTGGACCCCAACGACCCCGAGCAGATCATCATCAACAACAACGGCAGCAACCAGTTCACCGTCGCGTGGCGCATCGACGTGCACAACAACCAGACGGCCAACCCCTGCATCCAGGGGCCGTCGACGGCCAGCAATGCCTTCCCCTGCACCGACAACCCCTCGGGCGGCCTGAACTTCGGGCCGCAGAACTGGCTCTTTGGCGTCAACTGCGGCTCCTTCGGCTGCCCGCCCAACGGCGGCTGGGCCCGATTCTCCGGCACGGCACCGTCGCTCTCGTCGCTCTGCCGGCCGGGCGGTGACTGGGTGACGCGCGTCAACTGGTCCACCGTTAACTGTGTGCCCGTCACGGGCGCGTGCTGCCTCCCCAGCGGCACCTGCACCACGACGGACGGCCCCGGGTGCGCCAGCCAGGGCGGCGTCTATCAGGGCGACAACACGAACTGCGCGGGCACCAACTGCCCGCAGCCCACCGGCGCATGCTGCACCGCGGGCGTGTGCAGCGTCGCGACGCAGGCCGCGTGCACCTCGGGCGGTGGCACATGGCAGGGCGCGAACACCACCTGCGCGACCACCAACTGCCCCCAGCCCAGCGGCGCGTGCTGCCTGCCCAACGGCTTCTGCCTGAACCTCACGAGCGTCAACTGCGCGGGGGCTGGCGGGACGTGGTACGGCGCGGGCTCCGCGTGCGCACCCAACAACGTCTGCCCGCTCGGTGCGTGCTGCCTGCCCACCGGGTCGTGCATCGGCGGCGTGTCCCAGCAACAGTGCACTGCGCAGGGTGGCACCTTCCAAGGCGTAGGCAGCAACTGCTCCGGCGTCTCGTGTCCCCAGCCCAGCGGCGCGTGCTGCTTCGGCACCTTCTGCATCTCGCTGACCCAGTCGGACTGCAACGGCGGCGGCGGCCAGTGGCGCGGCGCGCTGACGACCTGCGCGGACAACAACGGCAACGGCCAGGCCGACCTCTGCGAACCCGTCGGCCCCACCTGCGACCCCATCGACTTCAACGCCGACGGCCTCTTCCCGGATACCGCGGACATTGACGACTTCCTCTCCGTCTTCAGCGGCGGACCGTGCTCCACAGGCACCTGCGGCGACATCGACTTCAACAACGACGGCCTCTTCCCGGACACCATGGACATCGACGCGTTGCTGAGCGTTTTCAGCGGCGGGCCGTGCCTGTAGGCCCCGGGAAACGCCCGGCGGGATGTCCCTTTGCGGGTCGCTCGCCACGCCCCCTTGCGCTATGATGGCCCATGGGCATCGAAGCCGCACTCCCCGTTGACGGATTCCTCACGACGCAGCTGCGCCACGTCATCAACTGGGCGCGGCGGAGCAGCCTGTGGCCCATGCCCTTTGCCACGGCGTGCTGCGGCATCGAGCTCATGGCGACGGCGTGCTCCCGCTTTGACCTTGCCCGCTTCGGGGCCGAGGTCATGCGGTTCAGCCCGCGCCAGGCCGACCTGCTCATCGTCGCCGGGCGCGTGGGCATCAAGACGATGCCCGTCCTGCAGCGCATCTACGAGCAGATGCCCGAGCCCAAGTGGGTCATCAGCATGGGTGCCTGCGCCAGCACCGGCGGCGTCTTCGACACGTACGCCGTCGTGCAGGGCTGCGACCAGTTCATCCCGGTGGACGTCTATGTGCCCGGCTGCCCGCCGCGCCCGGAGCAGCTCATCGAGGGCATCATGGCGATCCAACGCCACATCGACCAGGAGGGCCTGCCCCCGCCCGGTGGCAAGCGCGCCCCTCTTGGTCTTGTGGTGCAGCCGACGCACGCGCCCAGGGCGCAGCCCGTGGGCCTGAGCATTTCCTGATGGACACAATCCTGCGGTGCAGAGAACCCCGGTGGCCTACGGAATGCACGCGCCGCCTGCGAAGATTGAGATCAGCGAATCGATGTCGCCGGCATCCGGGAACAGGTTGTCGTTGTTGTAGTCCAGGTCGTTGCACAGCGTGGCCGGGCACGGGCCGCCACCGAAGACCGTCAGGAAGTCCTGGATGTCCTGCACATCGGGGAAGAGGCCGTCGTTGTTGAAGTCGATGGAATCGCACACGATCGGCGGCGGCACAAAGCCCCGCACGACCACGACGCGGCTGCCACCGCCAAAGGTGGAGAACATGAAGTCGCCGGTCTCGGGGTCGATGTACGCACCCTCGGCACCGCCGAGACCCTCCACCAGCACCCGGCGCGATGCGATGATCGGGTCCGCGTTCTGGTCGATGTCGAATATCGAGACGACGCCCGCCGAGAACTCTGAGACCAGCAGCGACGGGACCGTGACGAGCGGCGAGCCCGGTGCCAGGTAGATGAACCCTTCAGGGCCGCCCGGCAGGATCGCGGTCTCTGTCGCCGCGGTAACGTCGAACGTCCCCGTAGCGTTGGGCGCGAAGGTCGCGTGATAGAACTGCCCGCCCGACCAGGACGACAGCTTCATGGCGCCAGCGGCCGGGAAGCCGGGCGGCACAAAGTTGAGCGCCGAGTGGGAACCAGCCACACCAAGGGCCGCAAGGTCGGTCACCGTGGTCGGGTCCGTCGCGCCCACCACGTACTGCCCAAGCTCATTCACGGGCCAGCGCGAGCAGAAGAGCACGTTGGCAGGGCCATAGACCACGCCGCCATCGTTGTACGGCGCGTTCACGAACAGGGTCGCGGTGCCGCTGAAGCCGGTGATGCGCTGGTTGCCATCGCGCACGACCCCGACCCGGTACAACGCACCGCTCGCGCCGTTGGCCCCGCCGCCGATGATGAGGTTCGATGTGTCGCCGGGTGCGAACGTCAGCCCGCCGAAGAACGACGGAACACCGGCCGGGGTGCCGAGGTCAACGACCGAGTAGTGCGCATCAAACGGCGGCGGGATGACCTGTGCAGACAGGGTTGACCCGACAACAAGCGTGGCGACGGCGGCGAGGGTGCGGTTCATGAGGTGCTCCCGATGGGTCCGGTGTGCGTGCGCGTTCAGCCGCGCTCTTCATGAGCATTGTCCGCCAAACCAGGTGGTCTTGCAAGGACATTCTGCGACCACAACACGGTTCGCATGGATGTTTCACGAATAATTGAAAACTGCGACGTGTCTGCGTACGCTGCGGTCATGACCATCGGCACGTTGAGTGCAGCCGCACGCCCGTCGTTCCCGCAGCGTCGCACCGGCGGCGTGCAGCGAGACGACCGGCTCGAGGCCGTCGCCGCGAAGGTTGAGCGTGGGGAGCGTTTGTCGCTGGACGATGGCCTGCTGCTCTACGAGACGCCCGACATCTGGACCGTGCTGCAATTGGCCGACAAGGTCCGGCGGCGGTTGCACGGCACGAGCGCGTTCTACAACATCAACCGCCACCTCAACTACTCGAACGTGTGCGCGCTGTCGTGCAAGTTCTGCGAGTTCTACGCGAAGGCGGGCGACGAGAAGGCGTACACGCGCGACATGGCGTACATCCGCGAGCAGGCCAGGCTCGCGGTCGAGTCCGGCGCGACCGAGATCCACAGCGTCGGCGGGCTGCACCCCACGCTCCCGTTCTCGTACTACACGGACATGATCGGCACGATCCGCGACGAGGCGGCGCGGCTGGGGAGCGACCTGCACGTCAAGGCGTTCACCGCGGTCGAGATCGTGCACCTGTGCAAGATCGCGAAGGTCTACAAGGGCGCGAACCTTCCCGGCGAAGAAGGCCGCGCTGCGCGCCGGGAGGCGATCCGCTTTGTGCTCACCGCGCTCAAGGACGCCGGTCTGGGCAGCCTGCCGGGCGGTGGCGCGGAGGTCTTTGACGACCGCGTGCACGATGAGGCGTACAAGGGCAAGATCCGCAGCGACGTGTGGCTCGATGTCCACCGCGTCGCGCACGAGATCGGGCTCAACACGAACGCCACACTGCTGTACGGCCACATCGAGCAGCGGATGGACCGGCTCGTGCACATGGACATGCTGCGGCGGGCGCAGGATGAGGCGCTGGCGCGGATGGGGTATGCAGGCACGCGGCATCAGGCAATCACAACTGGTGACGGCATTCGGCATTCGGCATTCGGCATTCGTAGTGATGCATACGGCGATGGTGGGCACCTGGGGTATTCAGGGCACGAAGGGGGCGACGCGCCTGAGATCACGCTGACACGGAAAGGCATCCCTCTGCCCGAGCGCATCGCCTTCGGCACGAATGCCGAATCACGAATGCCGAATGCCGCGACTTCCGGCTACTACCAGACCATCATCCCGCTCCCCTTCTTCCCTGATGGGTGCGAACTCGAGCACCTGCCGGGCCCCAGCGGCCTGGAGAACTACCGCACCACGGCGATCGCGCGCCTGATGCTGGACAACTTCCCGCACGTCAAGGCGTTCTGGATCATGCAGACGCTGCCCATGGCGCAGATCATGCTCCAGAGCGGGGCCGACGACATCGACGGCACCGTCGTGTGGTACGACATCACGAAGGTGGGCGGTGTGAGCACGCACCAGGAGGTCAGTGTGTGGACGCTGCAGAAGGCGATCCGGGAAGCGGGCTTTGAGCCGGTGGAGCGGGACACGGTGTATCGGCGGGTGGTAAGGGACGAGGTGGACGGGAGGAAGTGGAGCGTGGGGCCATCACGCGGCGACCAGTAACCGCCAAGGGAGTACTGAGTCATGCTGGGCGCGATCATCGGCGACTTTGTGGGCTCTGTTCACGAGTGGAGCGCCACAAAGACGAAGGACTTTCCCCTTCTCGTCCGTTCCTCTCGGTTCACCGACGATTCTCTGCTGACCATCGCAGTTGCGAAGTGCATTCTCGAAGGGTCAGACTACGCGCCAGCGTTTCATTCAATGGTCGAGCGGTATCCCGGGGCGGGTTGGGGCGGGCGCTTTAGGCAATGGGGCCTGGCACGGAACACCGCGGCCTATGGCAGCTATGGCAACGGCTCGGCGATGCGGGTAAGTCCCATCGGGTTCGCGTTCGGGACGGCCGAGGAGACTTTGCGCGAGGCGGAGCGGTCGGCGGCTGTCACCCACGACCATCCGGAAGGGATCAAAGGCGCGCAAGCGACCGCCCTCGCGGTCTTTCTCGCGCGTCACGGTGCCGACAAGCAGGAGATGCGGAGGCAGATTTCGGAAAGGTTTGAGTACGACCTTTCACGCCACCTCGACGACATCCGCCCGACGTACGCGTTCGACGAGTCGTGTCAAGGCACCGTGCCACAAGCAATCACAGCGTTTCTTGAGTCCACCGACTTTGAAGACGCTGTGCGAAACGCGGTCTCGCTGGGTGGTGATGCTGACACACTGGCCGCGATCACGGGCGCGATCGCGCAGGCCCATTACGGCGCGGTCCCCACACCGTTGCGTGAATGGGTGCGGTGGCGGCTGCCCCACGACCTATGGGAAGTAGTAGAACGATTCGAGCATCGATTCGGCATCGCTGTGTGAACACCGCGAGCGGGATACCGCACAAAGGTGTTTGCTGTCGGTTGACAGGCGGTCACGCCGCGCTCGTGTATGCTGTCCGCATGTTCAACCATGACTCGTCAATTCAACATCCCTCCCGCCGCGACTTGCTTGCCTCCGGCATCTCCCTCGCCGCGGCGGGCGCACTCGGTGCATGCGCAAACACCCGCACGCGTGACACCGGCCCCGTCCCCGCCTGGCCATCTCGCTCCCTTTCGCGCACCCGCCCCAACCCCATCGGCGTCTCCACCTACTCCTTCTGGCGCTTCAACGACGACTCCAAGCTCCCGATCGAGGATTGCATCCGGCATGCCGGGGCCATGGGCTTTGACGGAGTCGAGATCCTGCACATGCAGATGCCCCGCGAGGACAACGAGTACCTCCAGATGCTCAAGCAAACGGCCCACCTCGAGGGGCTTTGCCTCATGGGCTTCTCGACCCACCAGTCATTCATTTTTACGGACCCCGCCAAGCGTCGCGAGAACATCGCCCACACCAACAAGTGCATCGAACTCGCCGGCCGCATGGGCATCCCCACCATGCGCGTCAACACCGGCCGCTGGGGCACGAGCAAGAACTTTGATGAACTCATGGCCAACCGCGGCATCGAGCCACAGCTTCCCGGCGTGAGCGACGACGAGGCCTTTGGCTGGGTCATCGACGCCTTGGGCGAATGCTGCAAGACCGCCGCAACCAACGGCGTGACGCTGGGCCTGGAGAACCACTGGGGCCTGGGCCTCACGCCGCAGGGCGTGCTGCGCATCGTCGAGGGCGTGAACAGCCCGTGGCTCATGTGCACGGCGGACACAGGGTGCTTCCTTGAGGACCCCTACGACCGCCTCGAGATGATGGCCCCGCGCACCTGCCTCATCCAGGCCAAGACGTACCACGGCGGCGGCAAGTGGTACACGCTGGACCTTGACAACGCCCGCATCGCGAGCATCTTCAAGCGGCACAACTACCGCGGCTGGGTGAGCCTGGAATACGAGGGCAAGGAGGCGTGGGAGACGGCAATTCCCACGAGCCTGGCGGAACTGCGGCGTGCCTGGGGCTGAACGGGGAACGAGTGCTCAACCGTGAGTCCCGCCTAGAACGATATCGAAACGCCCACCCCAGCGAAGAACCCCATGTCGGCGTCCAGCTTGTTCACGCGGTTCCCACTCTCGTCGTCGAGCGTGAATTCCTGGTTGAAGTTCGCGCCCACCTCGGCACTCACCGTCACCTGCGGGTGGACCTTCCACTTCGCCGCGACGGACACGGGCAAGCGGGAATCGCGCCCGACGCCGTTGGTCACGGGCGCATCATCCGCCAGGCGGAAGTCCCGCGACTCGAACCCGACGTTGAGCGAGAGTTCCAGATCGTCCAACGCCTGGTAGGACAGCGACACCTGGCCGCCGCCACGGCGCGGGCCGCTGGCGAGCGTCCACCGCTCGTCAAACTGCCATGAAACGATCGGGATGGGGAACACGCTGGCGTCGTCTTCCAGCCGCGTGTGCACGCCCAGCGCGACGCCGTAGCGCAGCGACCGGCTCTCGCCGTACATCACGCCCACCGCGCCACCGTACGTGAGCGAGTCGGAGAACTCGGCGCCGTCTTGCGCGGACGATGTGATGTCAACCCCGGCGAAGTACGACCAGGCCCCGTCGTGCTGGCGCGAGAACCGCAGCGAGGCCTGCGCGGTCATGATGTCGTCCCACGGCTCCTCGCTCCCGGAGACGAAGCCCGTCGCGTTGTCGAACGAGTACATGGACCGCTCGGCCCCCAGCCCCAACGTCAACCGCCCGCGCTGGCTGGTGGCGAACGTCATGCCCACATCCGCCGCGGCCCGGCTCACGGCGACTTCACCCTCGGCATCGGTAAAGTCCGACGCGAAGTTGTGCTGGCCGGAGAGGGAGAACTCGGCGGACGGGGGCGGCAACTTCTCCGGCTGGGAGTCCGCCGCTTCGGCGGCGGCGGGCTGCCCCGACCCTTGCGCGTTCGCCAGCGCGGTGCAGCAGAGGGTGGCGGTCAGGGCAGCAACAGGAACGGAGTAGTGCATTGCGGAGGGTACCGCGTACACCCGCACGACGGCGCTCGCCACGACCGTGGAATCCGTGGGCAGCCACGGATCAGCCAGGTACCAGCAACCCCCGCCGCACCCCGCCGCACCCACCAGCGTGACCCGGGCCCGTCCTACTGTTCGGCCCTGCGGGGCGATAGCTCAATTGGTAGAGCACTAGCTTTGCAAGCTAGGGGTTGGGAGTTCGAGTCTCCTTCGCTCCATTTTTTCGGCCTCCACCGCCATGAGCACCGCAGGCACGCCCACCGCACCTCAACGCCCGACGGGTGCATGGCTCGGTGTGGGCATGATCCTGCTGACGCTCGCGGGGTGGACGAGCATCCCGCTCTTCCTCCGCCACTTCGCCAAGCTGGAGCTCGACGCGTGGGCGGTCAACGGCTGGCGGTATGCCTTCTCCGCGCTCATGTGGCTGCCGGTGCTCGGGTGGCACTGGCTGCGGGGCAGCACGCCGCCAGGCCTGTGGAAGGCGGCGCTCTGGCCCAGCGTCTTCAACGCCGTCGCCCAGGTCTGCTTCGGGCTCGCGCCGTACTACATCGACCCCGGCCTCATGACCTTCAGCCTGCGGCTGCAGGTCGTCTTCCTGATGTTCGGCGCTGCCGTTTTTTTTCCGTCTGAACGGCGGATGGTCAAGTCGCCCCTCTTCATCGCGGGCATCGCGATGCTGCTCATCGGGACCACCCTCACGCTCCTCTTCAAGCCCGGCGGGCTGGGTGAGGCCAAGACCGAGTGGGGCGTCATCCTCGCGGTCTCCAGCGGCGTGCTGTACGCCGCGTACGCGCTGTGCGTCCGCAAGTTCATGCACGGCATCCCGGCGCTCACCGCGTTCAGCGCGGTGAGCCAGTACACCGGCGCGGCCCTCTTTGGCGCCATGCTCGTCGTTTCGCCCGACCATGGCGCGAGCATCCTGCACCTGCCGGGCAACCTGCTCTTCCAGCTCGCCCTGTCCGCCATCATCGGCATCGGCATCGGCCACACGCTGTACTACGCGAGCATCCAGCGCCTGGGGCTCGCCGTTTCCAGCGGCGTCGTGCAGCTCCAGCCCGTCACCGTCTCCATCGGCGCCATGATCCTCTTTGGCGAGGCCCTGACGGGCCTTCAGTGGGTCACCGGCCTCATCGCCATCACCGGCGCCGTGCTCATGCTCGCGGCCCAGCAGGTGGTGGCGCGACGATTGGAGCGTGAGAGACAAAGTCAGGTTCAGCCCGCCACAGCGGTGCCTGCCGCGGATTGACGTACGCTGCCCCTCGTGGAGCCGTCCCCACCAACGCCGGATCGCGACCCCGCGTGGGACCTAGCGCGGGGCATCGGTGTTCTCTGTGTCATCGCTGCCCACAGCGCGGGCCCTTACGTCGCTCGCCCGCTGCCGGGCCTCTTGTGGCCGGTGTATGAACCGGTGCGCGGGCTGTGGGAGTACGAAGCACCCCGCGGCAACGGGCCGGGCGTGACGGACCTGGTCTTCTGGATCATCCGTGCGTTCACGGTGCCCATGTTCTTCTTCATCGCGGGCGTGTTCACCGCGCGAGCCCTGGGCCAAAGCGCACCGGGAGCGTTTGCACGCTCCCGCGCCGGCCGGCTGGGATGGACCCTCCTTGCGGCGTACTTCCTCGTGATGCCGTTGGTGTATGTCATCTGGACCTGGGGCTGGGTTCGGTATGGCTACGCGGCGTGGGAGCACCTCCTCCACTTCCACTTTGGCCCCGCCGTGCAGCAGAACTT
Organism: Phycisphaerales bacterium; assembly: GCA_036261855.1. GTDB lineage: Bacteria > Planctomycetota > Phycisphaerae > Phycisphaerales > UBA1924 > BJHL01. Next base: position 12,301 of record DATAKA010000146.1, read on the forward strand.
CCACGGCTTTGGTCACCTTTGGTATCTGTGGTACTTGCTGCTCATCAGCGTGGCCGCGGCGGGGGTGCACCGCCCGTGGCCCCGCGCGCTCAAGCCCGCGACGGCGTTCGGACCCGCATTCCTCGCGATATGCGCACTCGCGCCGGTCGCGGCCCTGTTGCCCACCGCCGTAGCACGCTTTGAGAACGGGTACATCCCGCGAGTGGGATTCATGGTCTTCCACGCGGTCTTCTTCGCGTGGGGGTGCCGGATGTCCGGTGCCCTGCTCGCGCCCGGCTCTCGCCCACGCCGCGTGTGGGGCGCACTTTCGCCACTCTTGATCATCACCGGGGTGGTGTGCGTTGTGGCGATGGTCCGCACCCTGGCACCTGCGCTGCACATCCTTCAGAACCAGCCACCGCCCGTCACACTCTCGACCGAGGCAGCGTGGATCGTCGGCGCGTGCGCTGCTGTCGCCGGCGTGACGCTCGCCATGGGTGTGATCGGCGCGTGCCTGCGCTGGGCGGACGCGGGACGCCCCTCCACTGCCATCGCGGCCTTGGGACGTGCCAGCCTGTGGGTGTACGTCACGCACCTGCCCTGGGTCGGGCTGAGCGCCGTGGCTCTCTACAGCCTGCCACTTCCGGGTGAGCTCAAGGCCTGCGTCGCGTTCGTGTTCGCTCTGGAAATGTCGCTGCTCTCCCGCCGACTCATTGCAGGCACGCGCGTCGGCCAATGGCTCGGCGCGTGACGGCCCGTCCCAACTACCATCCCGTGTGAGCGACGAAATCCACCCCATCCTGCGCACGCTCTTCCCGCGAGACACCACCGCCGTGTTCCTGGAGATCGGCTGCCACTACGGGCACGATTCCATGCAGCTGCGCACGTCGTTCCCCAACGCCCGCATCATCTGCTTCGAGCCCGACCCCCGCAACATCTACACCTTCAAGCGCAGCGGCGTGCACAACCACGTGGAGCTCGTCGAGGCTGCCGTGAGCGACACCGATGGCACAACCACCATGTACCTTTCGGGTGGCCGACCCGCGCAGGTGCCCAAGAACGCCGAGCCCGTGGGATGGACGGCCTCGTCGTCCATCAAAAAACCCGACCGGGTCACCAAGATCTACCCCTGGATGAACTTTGCCCAGACCGCGAAGGTGAAGACCACGCGCCTCGACACCTTCTGCGCCGAGAACAACATCGATCAGATCGGCTTCATCTGGGCCGATGTGCAGGGCGCCGAGGCCGAGGTGCTCGCGGGAGGACAGGCAGCGCTGGCCAAGACCAAGTACCTCTTCACGGAGTTCGGATTCCAACGGCTCTACGAGGGGGAACTGGGCCCCGACGATATTCTGGCACGTCTGCCAGGGAAGTGGGACGTCATGGGTCGCTGGACCTACGACATGCTGCTCAAGAACGTGGCGTTCACCTGAGCCGCGCGGCACTGGATTGCCTGCGTGCACCGCCGCGTAGCTACCGATCCTTCCGCACGTTGCCGGCGCCTTGGCCGTCCGCATATTCCCACACGGTCACCGGCAGCACCTGCCGTCCCCACTTCATCGCTTCCTCGTGCGTCGGGAAGAGCACGTCCAGCGAATAGCCCTTGATCTTGCTGCCACAGTCGAGCACCGGCACCAGCGTCGGTTCCTTCACCGCGCCCGCACCCTCCCCGTGAGAGATCATCGCGTACCCCGGCACACTCAGGATCGTGCCGTACGGCATCACCTTCGGGTCCGCCGCGACTAGCCGGTGCGCGTTCGTCGTGACGCTGTGCAGCGTCGCGGTGATGCCGTCCGCGGAGTCGCCGCACGACCGCGGGTCAGGCGAGTACGCCGTCACCGTCATCCAGACGATGCGTGTGGGCCGCACCGGCCTCGCGTTGTACCAACGCAGCGCAGGGTCGGGCACGAAGCCCATGTAATCAGGGTCAGGGATCCGCGGAGCGGGCGGGCCGACAAACCACGGCTCCAGTTCCGAGTCGATCTCGGCCAGGGACTCCGGGTCGCCTCCGCCGAGCATCGCACGCTCGATGAACGCGGGCTCGACGTCAACTTCGGTCCCGGGGAGCATCTCAGCCGGCGCATCCATCGTCACCTTCGCCACACCAAGCAGCGGCTGCGGGCGGACCCGGGCCTGCTTCACGACGATCGCGGACGCGGCGACAAGGACAAACCCCGCGCACCACAAGAACGCGCGCCAACGCTCGTGCTGGCCATCCGGCTGATTGTGCGTGACGTGCGACACTTGTGCGCCTCCGTGCGCAGATTCATCCGCGGGTACAAGAGTCTACCACGCCTGAAGATGCAGCGCAGAACCCGGCCGCGGTTTATTGCAGGTCCGGGCCCCCATTCCCCGATGCCTGTGACGACTCCAACCCCTCCAATCGGGGCACTTCCTGCCGGGCAGGCCCCACCCGTACACTGCCGCCCTACGTCATGATCCTCACCCTCTCAGCCCGGTGCCTGCGGACGATGCTCCTTCCCCCTGCAAAGGGGAAAAAGCCGGCGTTGGACATTCTGGACCTGCCCAAGTTCACCCGCGAGACGCTGGGCCTCTCCGGCGTCAACTTATCCACAGACCTGCTGGTCGGCGCCGACCGTTCGCGACTCGAAGCCATCCGCGAACGCGCAGACAAAGCCTCCTGCGCCTGCCTCCTGCTCGTTGAACACGAGCCCCAGGCGTTTGGCCACATCGACGAGGCCAAGGTGGCCGCCGCTGTCAAGCGTGCCCGCGCGGTTGTGGAAGCTGCGCAGATTTTGGGCTGCTCCGCCGCCGCCATCAAGGTCGCGGGCGCAAACGAAGACGCCGTCCTCGCGCGCGTCGCCGCGGCCCTCAAACCCGTCGTGGAGCGGGCGGAGAAGCTCGACATCAACCTGCTCATCTCGCCCCACGACGGCCTGACCGCCAAGCCCGACCGCGTCACGGAACTCCTCAAGAAGGTTGGTGGGTTCCGCATCGGCACTTACCCGGACTTTGAGGTCGCCAGCAAGAGCGAGGACCCCGTCGCCTACCTCCACCGCCTGACGCCCTACGCGACGGCGGTCTGTGCTGCGACCATCAAGCTGCTGGAAGAGGTCGCCCCGCCACCCAAGCCGTCAAAGGCCGACTCCAAGAAGGCCGTCGCCACCCCCGCTGCCCCGGGCTCCAAGAAGAAGGGCGGCGCGGACGAGGAAGACCTCGAGGATGCGCTCGCCGAAGTAGCCGACGTTGACGACGATGACGACGACGAAATCGAGGATGCCGAGCTCGACGACCTCGAACGCCTCATCGACGAGGCGATTGAAGAGGA
>DATAKA010000153.1:0-9044 GCA_036261855.1 Phycisphaerales bacterium
CCTAGCTTCTCACGCTCGTGTCAATTCCTACATCGCGCAAGAAAAAACCCCGTCCACTGGACGGGGTTCGGAAGGTTGACGTTTGGATCCAGAGTCTACTTTGACAACGCTCGACGCCGCATGCCAGCGCCGAAGCCGACCAAGGCGAGGCCGCCCATGCCGGCCCATGCCGCGGCGGGCAGCGGAACGAGCACGAGCAGCACGTCGTCATGCCCCGAGTCGGGCAGAATGATGCTGCCGGAACCCGCACCACCCTCGATCGTGAACCGATAGGTCGTATTGATGGTGTAGATCCCATCGATCGGGGAGACGGTTGTTGTGGCCCCTTGCTGAGCGGTGATCGGGTTGGTCGCTCCCATAAAGGCGACATTCAGGACCGGAAGGTTGGTCGATTCGTGGACCGAGGTCACCACGATGCTGCCGTTCCGGAGCCCGGTGGAGTTGCCGTTGAGCTGGTGAGACCCGGTCGCGAATGCTCCGGGGTTGTTGATGTTGTAGTCCTGAATGATCGTCACATCGATGATGACGCGGTTCTGGGACGTCGACGTGAAGTTGAAGCCAGTCAACCGGAGATTGAGCGTCTGCTGGTCGCCGATGACCGTGCTGGTCGCGACAGCGAGCCCGGAGACAGTGGCGTCCTGGCTGGAGCCGCTGAATGAAATGGCCGTGGTGGCGTTGGGTCCGAGCGGACCTGTGGTGCCGGTCGCCGCGACATTGATGCCGCCGGTGACAGTTACCTGCGCTCCATTCGCGCACGCAGCAGCAGCTGCGAGCGCAAAAGCCCCGAGAGCGATACGAGTCTTCACAAACCTATCCTCCTCTTCCTGAGGGACGTACCACGTCGCGCTGCGTTCCTCAAGTCCCGCGACACCAACAGCATACAACACATGTTGGCGAATGCAAGCGAAGTCGCCGGATGACCGTGACAATCTCGGTTCTCGGAAATGCGCCGAGTGAGCGGGGGCATGTCTGGGGACTTCGGACGCGGAAATTATACGGACCGGCACCAGAACTTGCGACAGGCCAATGTTTCCACTAGCGCAAATCTGACCGGGCCTTTCTGGCCCGTTCGCGGAGCGAGGTGCTCAGGTTGGCGTTTGCGTCCAGCGTATCGAGCAGCTTGAGTGCCTCCGCGCGCTCGGCGTCGGTGCCTTGCGCGAGCAGCTCCGCGAGCCCTACCGCGGACGAGTCCATGGCGGGATCAAGCTGGAGCGCCTTGCGGTAGGCGGCGATCGCGTCATCCCGCTTTCTCAGCGCGGCCTCGACCATGCCGAGCGTGTCGAAGTACGCGGCGTTCGGTTCCGACTGGGTCGCCTGGCGCGCCATGGCACGGGCACGGAGCAGTTCGTCGCCGCTCCGGCCGGAGCGGACAAGGGCGTCGGCGTAGTTGTTCTGGAGCCCGGCGCGGGACAGGCCGGCGGGCAGCTGCGGTATGGCCACGAGCCGGTCGTAGTAGGGGAGCGTATCAGAAACTCGGCCCGCGTTGTCGAGCGCGGAGACGACACCGAGGAGTGCGCCGATGTTGTTCGGCTGGATCGCGGCGATCGCGCCGTAGGCGTCGGCCGCGCGCTGCCAGGTCTTGGCGGCGTCCGGCGTGGGTTGCGTGGGGGCGAGGGCCATGCACGCCCGGGCGACCGCTTCCTGCGACTGCGGGTCGGCCGGGCCGGTGACGGCGAGGGCCCGCTCGGCGAACTGGGCGGCCTCGCTGGGGTTCTTCGCGGCGACGAGCAACGCGAGGGACCGGAGTGATCCCACCGCTTGAGGGTTGAGCGTCAGAGCTTTGCGGAAGGACGCGATGGCGGCGTCGTGCTCGCCCTGCATCATGCGGACCGTGGCGAGAGCCTCGTGCACACCGGCGGTTGCGTCGGGCTTCGCCGCGAACGGGGTGATGAGCGAGGCCGCGCTCGCAAGGTGGCGCGATGCGGTGTCCGGGAACCTGCGGGCGAGGGTTGCGTGCGCCCCGGCGAGGGCGAGCTGCTCGTCCGCGTTCGATGCGTTGAGCTTGGGCGCCACGGTGTCGATCCACGCGTTGCCGGTCTGTTCATCGGGCGTGTGCTGGCCCGCGGCGGGGAGGAACACCTGGGACCGCAGGCGGGGCGAAGCGTCCAGCAGCGGGGTGAGCAGGGCGAGCGCGTCGCCGGGCTTGCCGGCGCGGATCAGCGCCCGGGTCGCCGTGTCGAGTGTGCGGAGGGAGAACGTGTCCTCCGGATCGGCTTGTGCCGCGGTGATGTGCGGCGTCAGGACGTCGATGGCGGTATCGCCCCGGTCGAGGGCGAGCAGGGCCTCGGCGACGGCGAGTTCCGCCTCGCGGTCGCGCGTCAGTTCCTGCCATGCGCGGGCGGCGGCGAGCATGTCGGACCAGTTCTCGGTGGCGCGGAAGAGCGACGCGCTGTGGGCCGCGACCTCTACGGACCGGGGGTGTTCGCGCAGGGCGGTGCGCATGATCTCCAGGGCCTTCTGCGTCTGCGGAGGGTTGGCCTGCACGATGGTCTGCGCGAGGAGCGTCTGGAGCATGGGCTCCTGCGCGTACTTTCGGCTGATGCGGTCCACCTCGGTGGTGTCGGTGAGGCGGCCGGCGGCCTTGGCGGCCGCGATCGCGCGCACGCCCTCGGCGCGGACCCTCATTTCCGGCTGGTCGTCGAGCACCTTTGCGACCGCCTCGAGGTCAACAGTGCCGCCGGCCTGGACGCTCGCGGCGAGTGCGAACTGCTTCTCAAGGACGGTGATCCTGGGGTGTCCGGGGAGCTTGGCCTTCGCCTGGGCCAGGGCCTCGCGGGCCTGCGGGGACCGGCCTTTCTCGTTCAGGTACGAGACCAGCCGGGCCCAGGCATCGGGGTTGATCGAGTCCATGTCCGCGGCGCGGCGCAGCAACGCGATCGTCTCGTCCTCGGTGCCGAACCGGGCCGAGTACTGCGCGAGCGTGGCTTCCTTGCGGCCGGGCGGCAGTGTCAGCGTGTCCAGCTGCTGGAGCACCTGCTGCGCGGCGTCCTTCTGATTGAGCGTGGCCAGGTCGGTCGCGACGGCCAGGACATACTGCTCGGTGCCCAGGGGCTTCCCGGCCAGTTCGCGGAGCAGCGCGAGGGACTCACGGTCGCGCGAGAGCGAGCGGTACACGCTTGCGAGCCGGACCTTCACGTCCAGGGCCTTGTCGCCCGCGCCGGAGGCGTCCATCCGCTCCAGCGCCGCGGCGGCGGCGGGGAGCTCGCGGTACGAGATCAGCATGTCGGCGGCGGTGAGGCGGGCGTCGATCGGTGCCGTCGCGGAGGACGCGACGAGGTCGAGCTGCGCCTTGGCGCTGGCGATGTCCCCACGGTCGCCGTGGAGGCGTGCGAGCATGAGGTTGAGGGCCGCGGGGTTGGGCACGAGCGGCGTGAGGGCCTTGATCTGCTCGGCGGCCTCGTTGGCGACGGGGCGGATGTTGGCCTCGGGCTTGTTCATGGTGAGGCCCTGGACCATGAGCAGGCGTGCCTCGACCCAGTCGGGCTCCGCGGAAATGAGGGAGCGGAGCGTTTCGAGGGCCGCGTTGCGGTTGGCCTCGGTCACGGGCTCGCTGAGCAGCGAGCGGGCTTTGGCGAGCTGGATCGGTGCGGGCAGGCGGCTGGGCTCGTAGCCGCCCAACTGGATGGCGCGCGCGATGAGCTGATCCGCGAGAGCTTTGTCGCTGTACACGCTGGGTGATGCGAGCGCGGCGAGGTGGGCCTGCAGGTCGTTGGGAGAGTTGGTGACGGCGTCCTTCCACGCGGCCTTGGCCTCGTCGCGTTTCTCGGCGGCGTCATAGAGGTTCGCGACGGCCGTACGCCACGCCGGCTTGTCGGCGGCGCTCGCCCTGGTCAGACCATCGGCGAGGAGTGCAACCGCGCCCGGGAGGTCGTTGTCCTTCAGGCGGGCCCGGGCCGCGGCGTAGGTCGCCTGCGGGCCGGCACCACCGAGGCGAGCGAGCAGCGTGGGCTCAGCACCGAGGTTGTGGCGGGCATTCACATCCAGCAGTTCCTGGACCATGGGCGTGGGGAGACTCGGGAATGCCTTGAGCCCTTCTTCGAGCATCGCGCGCGCGGCATCGCCGCCCTTGGTGTGGGCGGTGAGGAGGACGCGACCCGGGAAGACGCTCTGCCGGAACTCGGCGACGTCCGCCGCGCTGGCGAGGGAGAGTTCGGTGTCGAGCCGGTCGGTGGTGTCCAGCAGTGGGGCGGGCGCGAGGCTCATGGCCGGCTCGTACCCGGCGAGGAGCAACGCGGTGTTGACGCGGAACAGGCAGAGGTAGGTGGACATGCTGCGCGGCGCGATGCGTGCCGCGGCCTGCGCGGGCGGGAGCGCGGACTGGGGGCGGTTCTCCGCGAGGTACGAGTAGGCCTGGCCGAGCCAGGGGCGTGTCCAGCCCATCGACATGGGCATCTGAGAGGCTTTCTTCCACTGCTCGCGCGCGTCGGTGACGCGCCCAGCGCGCTGATAGGCGTCGCCGAGGAAGGACGCGAGCACGGGCTCCTGCGGGGCCTTCTTGCAGGCCTCGGTGAGGCTGGTGATGGCCTCGTCCGGGGTCAGCGGGGGCTCGGTGAGCAGCACGCGGAACGCCGGCTTCCACGCGCCGATGCGGTAGTCGCCCTGGCGCGTGGTGAACGCGTCCACGAGCTTCGTTGCGCCCTCCCGGTCCCCGGTGTCCGCGAGCGCGAGGGCGCGGAAGATGAGCAGTTCGGTGTTGGTGCCGGTGGGGCTGATGTCGGGGTTGTCGGTCAGGCGGACGGCGTCCTGGGGCCTGCCCGCCATCCACATGCGCCGAACGAGCAGGCGTTGGATGACCGGGTCGTTCAGTTGCCGCGCGGCCTCGCTCAGCACCGCCAGGGAGTGCGAGTGGGCCGAGAGGCCGTCAAAGAGCGTGGCGCTGCGGAGCGCGTCGAGGGGGTCGGCGTACGTGACCTTGCCGGTGGGGCCCGCGGTGTCGGGGTCCAGGGCGTTCATCTGGCAGAGCGCGGCGAAGACCTCGCCGCGGGAGTCAAAGCCCGCGTCGCCCGTCCGTGCCATGGCGGTCAGCAGGCGCGCGCGCGGGTCGTCGGCGTGGGTCTCCGCGAAGTCGCGTGCGACCGCGAGGGCGCGGTCGCGGTATCCGTGGTCGCGCAGCCACTCGGCGTACACGACGCGGGCCCCGAAGTCCTCGGTGTCCAGGGCGATGATGCGGGCGAGGACTTCGCCGGCCTTGTCGTCGCGCGCCTTGGCGCGGGTGCGGGCGGCGCCCTCGGCGCGGAGGATCGTGAGGTGCTCCTTGGTGCACTGGGAGAGGTCGGCGGGGCGGAGCTCCTCGGCCAGGGTGATCGTCTCGGTGTTCATCCCGGCGGTGGAGAGCAGGTTCAGCAGGTGCATCGAAGTCTCGCGGTCGGCGCGGTTGAGCAGGTGGAGCTTCTGGTAGATGCTCGCGGCCTGGATGATGTGGCCGCCGTCGCGTTCCTCGACGTTCTCGCGCGACAGGGCATAGGCGCGGAGCGCCTCTGCGTCGTCCGGGGATTGCTCCAGGTACTTCTTGAGGGGCGTCAAGGCCTCGAAGTACCGCTTCTCCTGCACCAGGCGCAGGCCCTGGTCGCGGTTTGCGCTTGCGCTCTGGGTGTGGCGGGCCTTGCGGACCAGGAAGAGGCCGCCCGCGGCGAGGATGCCGACGAGCACCACAACGGAGAGCAGCAGCAGCCTGCGGGAGGTCTTGGGTTTGAGGCTCATAGGTGCCGTCCTTGGAAGTTGATTGTCAGGACTTGGTGGCGCGGTTGACGAGGAGCATGATCGTGCGCCAGATGATCCAGAGGTCAAGCCAGAAGGATTGGCGCTCCACGTACTGGATGTCGTACTTGATCCACTCCTGGAAGTCGTTGCCCTCTTCGCGGGTGCGCGAAATCTGCCAGAGCCCGGTCAGGCCGGGACGCACGGAGAGGCGCGCCTCGCGCCACGGGGGGCAGTACTGGTTTTCCTTGTAGGGGCTGGGGCGCGGGCCGACGACGCTCATGTCGCCCTTCAGGATGTTGAAGAGCTGGGGGAGCTCATCGATCTGGTATTCGCGGATGAACGCACCCACCTTAGTCAGGCGTGGGTCGTTCTTGATGAAGAACTGCGGGCCGTCCGCCTGGTTCATGGCCATGAGCTTGGCCTTGATCTCCTCGCTGTCCTTGCGCATCGAGCGGAACTTCAGGCAGCCGAACTCCTTCCCGCCCAGCGTCTCGCGCCGGTGACGGAAGAAGATGGGCGTGCCGTCCTCGATGAGGATGGCGAGGGCGACGAGCGGGTAGATCGGGAAGGTGCCCAGGATCGCGGCGGCAGCGAAGGCGACATCAAACAGGCGCTTGAAGGGCCGTTTGCGGGTGTCGTCGTTGACGGTGCGGGCCAGGAGCGCCGCGGGGGCGGGGCTCGAGAGGCTCTCCACGTCCTGCCAGTCAATGGCCTCTTCCGGCGGACGGCTGTTCGCGTCGTCCCAGAGCACCGCCGGCCCGACGGCGGAGGTCTGCTCCGTGACGGTGCGGCCGGCGCCGATCCAGAGCGGCCCCTTGACGCCAGGGCCGAGTGCGACGTTGGCGGTCTGGTCGGCCCAGATGCCGGGCGCAACGCGCCGCACGCGGGGGATGGTGCTGTCGGGACGCTGCCAGCGTGTGACCAGTTCGTGGCCGAAGCGGGCAAGGTCTTCGGCGTCGTCGCCATCAAAGAGCTTGCCCCGCACGCGTGCCGCGTAACGGTCATTGCGGCGCGTGAGGCTGCGGAGCTTCTTCCACGCGGCGTGCGGGTCGGCGGACTCCTGCCAGACGGCGGCGAGGTCCTTGCTCGGGGTGAGCACGACGCGGCCGGTGCGGACCTGCGTGCCCTTGTAGAGGCGCTGGAAGCGTTGGAAGTTGCCCTCGCCGTCGGTCACGATCTGCTCGCGGTAGGGCTGCGCTGCGCGTTCCTGCACGCGGAGGACGATGAGCTCGGGGTTGAGCCAGGAGACAGTGTCGAGCACAGGCGCGGGGCGGAAGATCGTGAGCGTGTGCGTGTCGAGGAGCATGTAGAGCTCCGCGTGCTGCACGAGCGCGGAGCGTTCGCCGGGGCGGATGAGCTGGACGCCCTTGCTCGCCCAGAAGCGGGCGTGGAGGTCGAACCAGTCCAGGCCCCAGAGCGTCTGCGGGCGGGCGCGCTGCGGCTGCGGCACGGGGGCGGCCGGGGTGACCGGGGTTGGCTGCGTAAGTGTGGTCATCGGCGGGTGTCGATGGCGACGACGCGGGGCAGGGGCTCAAGGTCGGGGAACTCGTCGGGCTTCGGCCGCTGCGGGGGCGGGCCGTCCGGACGGACGGAGCGGAAGGACTGGCTGGCGGCGCTCATGCGGAAGTCGCGGCCCTGCGCGAGGTTGAAGACCATGCCCAGGAGGCGGGCGTTCACGCGGCGGAGCGCGGCGACGGCGGACTTGACCTGCCCGCGGGCCCGACCGGCGCCCACGACCAGGATCACGCTGTCAGCCTGGGCGCACACCAGGTGCGCCTCGATGCTGCCCAGCACCGGGCCGGTATCAATGAGGATGATGTCGTACCCCTCACGGAGGGTGTCGATCATCTTCTGGACGACGGCGCCCGAGAGCCGGTTCGCGGTGCGGTGGTCGTCCTCGATGCCGGTGGCGAGGAGGTCCAGGTTGGGCATGCCCGTGGCCTTGATGCGCGCGCGCGGGTCGCCCTGCGTGAGGTCGGCGAAGAGGCTGGACTGCTCCCGCATCTTGAGTCCGCGGGAGAGGCCCTGCCCGACGAGGTCCAGGTCCACCAGCAGCACCTTGCTGCCGGAGCCCGCGAAGGAATAGCCCAGCGCGAGGGCCATGCTGGTCTTGCCGTCGCCGGGGTTGCTGCTGGTGATCGCCATGACCTTGTTGCGCGGGCCGGCGGAGATCTGCACGAGCGTGCGGATCTGGTGGACGCAGTGCGCGGCGGCGACAGCCTGCTCCGCGTCGCTGAGGTCGGCGGGGAGGCGGGGCAGGATGCCCAGGAGGGGCGTGGCGGCCGGGCCCTCGTCGAGCGCCTCGTCGCTGTAGCGGAAGGTGCGGTTGGCGAGGCCGTAGAGGGCGACAGCGAGCACGGGGATGAACGCGCCCAGGCCGCCGTAGATGACGGCGTTGCGGAAGCGCTTGTCGACGGTGGGGAAGGACTCGGGGCGCGGCGGCAGGATGAGCTCGACGCGGGCGACGCTGCTCATCATCTCTCGCTCGCGGCGGAGCTGGTCGATCGCCTTGTTGATGTCGGAGAGGCTGGAGCGGTCGGCCTCGACCTGGGCACGCTTGTCCTCGAGTTCGCGCTTCTTGCGGGCCAGGACGCGGTTCTCGCTGATGATCTGGAGCTTGTGTGCCTTGAGCTTCTGGAGCTGGATTTCGAGGGCTCCGACACTCTCGAGCACGCTGCCGGTGCCGCCACGTGCGGCGCCTACGCCGGGCAGGGTCGGGGCGACGCCCGGCTGGGGCGCGGGTGTGCGGCCTTCCACAAAGGCGTCGCGGCGTTCCTGGATAAGGGCCTGGAGCCGCTGGGCCTCGCGCTCGGCCTTGCGCATCTCGATGTGGTTTGCGCCCAGGCCCTGATCGTTCAAGATGGCCTTGCGGCCGAGCACGTCGCTGTACTGGAGCAGCAGTTGGCTCATCGCGGGGTCGGAGCCCGCGATTTCCTCGTAGGTCATTTCGCCGCGGGGCTTGGTCGGCTCTTCCGGATCGAGCACGCTGGAGAGCGGCGAGCCGTCGCTGTTGGCGGGCTTGGGCGGCTGTGTGGCGGTGCCGCCGGCGGCGATGAGGCGGAGTTCCAGATCGAGGATGCGTGCGTCCACCTCCATCAGTTTGTTGTTGCCGAAGGACATGAAGGCCTCGGGGTCGGTCGTGCCCAGGTCGTTGGCGAGCTGGGTGATCTGGTCGGAGGTCTGGAGGATGTTGGCCTCGAGGACGCGCTTCTCGTCGCGGAGGATGCGTTCGCGGGTGGCGCCTTTGTCGCGGTCGGCGAACTCCACGAAGAGCTGGTTGTACGCATCACTGACCTGGGTGAGGGCGGTGTAAGCGACGTTGGGGTCTTCGTGCGTGAAGGAGA
>DATAKA010000158.1:0-4094 GCA_036261855.1 Phycisphaerales bacterium
CAGTCTGCGTTCGCGCAGATGAACCCCGTGCCGGTGCCCTCGGAAAACCCGATCACCGAGCCCAAGCGGGTGCTGGGCAAGATCCTGTTCTGGGACGAGCAGGTCTCTTCCGACAACACGGTGTCGTGCGCCACCTGCCACAGCCCGGGCAGGGGTGGTACAGAGCCGCGCCTGGTGCGATCGCCGGGGCCTGACGGCCAGCTCAACACCGCCGATGACATCTTCGGTTCCGGTGGCGTGGTGAAGAGCGACGCGAACTACGACTATGTGCAGGACGCGGTCTTCGGCATCAAGCCGCAGCAGACCGGACGCAGCGCCAACCCCACGATCAACGCGGCGTACTTCTTTGATCTCTTCTGGGATGGGCGTGCCACCAGCCAGTTCACAGACCCGCAGACCGGCCAGGTCGCCATCGCAAGCGGCGGCGCGCTCGAGAGCCAGGCCGTGGGACCGCCGGTGAGCAGCGTGGAGATGGCACACCCCAACTGGAACTGGGATGACATCACCGCGAAGCTCGCGCAAGTGCGTCCGCTGGACCTTGCGACAAGCCCGCAGCCCGACGTCGCCGCAGCGATCGCGGCGCACCCGACGTACCCCGAGCTATTCGCGGCGGCCTTCGGCGACCCGGCGATCACGTCCAAGCGTGTGGCATTCGCGATCGCGACATACGAACGGACGCTCGTCTCGGACCAGACGCCGTGGGACGCGTACATCGGAGGCGACACCAACGCCATGACGCCGACACAGGTTCTGGGCTGGGACAAGTTCCAGACCAACGGTCGCTGCATTGAGTGCCACATGGACCCGCTCTTCACGGACTTCACGTACCGCAACATCGGCGCGCGCCCGATTATCGAGGACACGGGGCGGCAGGCCATTACGGGTAACCCTGACCACGCGGGCCAGTTCAAGGTGCCCGGGCTGCGCAACACAGGCCTCAAGCGGACCTACATGCACAACGGCATGTTTCAGAATCTGGGGCAGGTGATGGCGTTCTACCGACAGTTGCCTTCGGCACCCCCGGTCTTCCCGGAGAACATGGACCCGCTGATGAACGCGATCTTCCTGACGAGCGAAGAGAGCAGCGCGATCCAGGACTTTGTCGGCAACGCGCTCACCGATCCGCGCGTGGCGAACGAGCAGTTCCCGTTTGACCGCCTGACGCTGCACATCGATCGCGCGGCGGACAAGGCGTCGGTCTTGGCCGGCAGTGGCTCGCCCGGCACTGGCGGCGTCGTGCCCGCCATCATCGTGCAGTCGCCGCCCATGGTGGGCAACGACACATTCCGCGTGGGCCTTGCCAATGCACTGGGCAACGCGCAGGCGGCGTTGGGCGTTTCGACAACGCCACCCGTTGCGGGGCGCATCACGCCCGACACCTACCTGGGCACGATGTACGCCGGTGCCAACGGCATGGCGACAATGCACCTGCCGCTGCTGGCCTCGCAGTTCACGGGCGGCACGGTGCTGTACGTCCAGTGGTTCGTGACGGACCCGAGCGGCGCGGGCGGCGTCGCCGCGTCGCAGGTCGGGCGGCTCCCCATCTTCTGCGGGCTCTCGGGCTGCCCCTCCGCGTGCGACGACATTGACTTCAACAACGATGGGCTCTTCCCGGATGTGCTGGACATCGCCGACTTCCTCACGGTCTTCGCCGGCGGTGTGTGTGACGGGCAGCAACCCGGCGACACGCCCTGCAACACCGACATCGACTTCAACAACGACACGCTCTTCCCGGACACGACGGACATCCAGTCGTTCATCAGTGTGTTCGGCGGCGGGCCGTGTGTGTGAGGGGATGTGGCGGAGTGAATGAGTGACGGAGTGGCGGGGCGTGTGGAACGATGCCCCGCTTTTACTTCACGCCCATCGCCTTAAGGATCGCGTCGAGGTCGTCCGCGACGCGGATGGGGGCGTTGGCAAATGTTCCCGCGGCAGCGTTGATTGCTGCGTGCTTGGGGTCGTGGGCGTGTGCCTCGGTGCTTGCGGGCGCCTTGGTCTGACCCCGCGTGTGGTAGCCCACCGTCACGTCCGGGTCCTTGAGTTGGTGCCCAGTGAGGATGCACACCACACGCTCGTCGGGCTTGATGACGCCTTCGCGCAGGAGCAGACCCGCGCCCGCGACGCTCGCCGCGCTCGCTGGTTCACAACCAAAGCCGTACCGCCCCACCATCGCTTTGTGCTCCACGATCACCTCGTCGGGCACGTTTCGCACGACGCCGTTCATGGCGTGCAGGGCGCGCAGAGCCTTCGGAAGGTTGACGGGACGGTTGATCTCAATGGCGGTGGCGATGGTGTGGGCCCGTTCATTCATGGCGTCCATGCGGGCATACTCGGCGTCGACCGCACGCATGTCCCACGTGCCCGTGAGCAGCCCCCCACTCTCTCGTTCGTTTGCTCGCCACTTCACGCCCAGCTCGTTCACAATCCGATCCAGCGTGCGTGAGCCCTTCGCCTGGATCACCGCCAGCCGCGGCACCTTCTTGATGAGCCCCAACGCCTTGAGCTCGATGAACGCCTTGCCAAAGGCCGAGCAGTTGCCGAGGTTGCCGCCCGGGACGATGATCCAGTCCGGCGGCTCCCAGTTGAGGCCCTCGAGCACTCGGTACATGATCGACTTCTGCCCCTCGAGCCGGAAGGGGTTGACGGAATTCATGAGGTACACGCCCACCCCGGGCATGTGCTCGGCGATGTGCTTGATGCGGGCCAGGCACGCGTCAAAGTCGCCGGCGATCTGCAGCGTCGTTGCGCCGTAGTCCAGCGCCTGGCTCAGCTTGCCGTACGCGATCTTGCCGTCGCCGATGAACACGAAGCACTTCATGCCCGTCACGGTGCCGTACACGGCGAGCGCCGCACTCGTGTTGCCCGTGCTCGCGCACGCCACGCGCGTGGCACCCACCATCTGCGCGTGCGTGAACGCGGCCGTCATGCCGTTGTCTTTGAACGAGCCGGAGGGGTTGAAGCCCTCGTACTGCAGGAACAGGCCGCCCGCGCCGCTGCGTGCTGCGGGGTCAAACCCGAGCACACGCGCGAGCTGGTCGGCCTTCTGCAGGTTCGTCCGCCCCTCACCGATGGTCACAATCCGTGATTCATCGCCGTAGAACGGGAGCAGATCGCGGAAACGCCACACGCCGGAAAAGTCCAGCACGCTGGGGGTGGCCGGGAATGCACCTGCGGCGAACCGTTCGCCGGAGGTCGCGTTGCGGCGCTCGACAAAGTCCCAGCCCTTCTTCGCGAAGCCGCCAAGGGCGGACCAGTCGTAATCCACATCCAGCAGATTGCCGCACGCGGGGCACGCGACCAGCGTGCTGCCGATGGGGAAGGACTGTCCGCACGCCGCGTTGATGCAGCGCTGATGGGCTTGAGACGTGCCGGCGCGGGTCGCGGCGGGTGTGGAAGGGGTCGCGGCCTGGGTCATGCACAAGTGTAATCAATGACCGGCGGTCACTGAACTCCCGGCTCTACCAACCGCCGCAACCACGCCGGGAGCGAGTCCGCGTCGTACACCACCACCTCGAAGTGCGGCAGGCCGTACACCTCGCGCGGCAGTTCGTCGGAAACCGACTCCAACGGGATCATCGGGCCCTCCAACGCCGTCAACGTGAAGTTCACGACATCGTCAACAACGCGCAACCGGGACGGGCACATCGGGCGTGAATCATCTTCACCCATTGGGATATCGAGCCACTCGTAGGTGCCCAGGAAGACGTACCGCCCATCGGTCGTGCGCATGAGCCGCCCATCGCAGTCCTCGTCGGCCAGGTTCCACCAGGCGCGGTCGATCGTGAAAGCCCAAGTTTCGACTGTGCCGCGATCGAAGGCAGTCCGTCTTGTCGCGATTTCCCGGGCGAACAAAGCGTGTTCCAGCCTTCCAAAGCAGACACACAGGAACGCGCCACCAAGCGTCATGAGTGGCACAGCCGCCACCAGCCAGTAGTAGTCCAAAGTTCCGTGAACGGTCTGTGTGAACAACGCGATACCCACAATAAAGCACGGCAACCCCCACGCACCCCACCAGAACGCCGACCGCAGATCGGCGCGACGCTGACGCGCGAGCACCGGCGCTGGGTCGCACGCCGAGCGTTCGGTCGCGGTCA
>DATAKA010000161.1:0-13557 GCA_036261855.1 Phycisphaerales bacterium
CTGGTCCCCCGACGGCAAGTGGATCGCCTACTTCAGCGACGAGGGCGGCGAGTACGACCTCTACATCCGCCCCAGCGACGCCCGCCCCGAAGAGAAGAAGAAGGACGACAAGAAAGACGAATCAAAGGACGATGAAAAAAAGGACGACAAGGAAGGCGACAAGGCCGCCGACACAGCCAAGGACGACGCGGCTGACAAGGCAGCAGAAGAGCCCGCAACCCCCAAGAGCCGCGCGTTCGTCGGTGAAGTGAAGAAGCTCACCAACCTGGGCCCCGGCTTCCGCTTCCGCCCCACCTGGTCGCCCGACAGCAAGCACATCCTCTTTCACGACGACGCCGGACGCCTCCACCTCACCACCATCGAGGGCGGCGAGACCAAGGTCATCGACGCTGACCCCTGGGCCGAGCCGGGCGGCTGGTCCTGGTCGCACGATTCCAACTGGATCGCCTACACCAAGGGCGACAACGGCAACCAGCAGAGCACCATCTGGCTCTACAACGTCAAGGACGCCAAGGCCACGCAGGTGACGAGCGGCATGTTCGCCTCCGGGTCGCCCGCTTTCGACCGCAAGGGCGAGTTCCTCTACTTCGCCAGCAACCGCCTCATCGACTCGCCGATCTACAGCAACCTCGATACGAGCTTCATCTACACCGGCGGTGAGCAGATCTACGCCGTGCCGCTCAGGAAGGACGTCAAGAGCCCGCTCCTCCCCAAGAGCGACGAAGAGGAACTCAAGAAGGACGACAAGAAGAAGGACGACAAGGCCGACAAGAAAGACAAGAAGGACAACGAAAAGAAGGACGGCGACAAGAAGGATGCCGACGCCGCCAGCGACGCCGTCTCCGGCACCTGGACCGGCACCGCCAAGGGCGGCAACCTGCCCCCGGAGGGCATCACCTTCACCCTCAAGATCTCCGTCGACAAGGACGGCAAGGTCACCGGCGACGTCACCAGCCCCATGGGCTCCGGCCCCGCCACCGGCACCTTCGACAAGGCCAGCGGCGAACTCGTCGTTTCCTTCACCATGGGCGAGGCCAGCATCACCATGCGCGGCACCGCCAAAGGCCAGGACGCCGAGGGCACCTGGTCAGAAGGCGAGTCCAGCGGCACATGGAGCGCGTCCCGCTCCGCCGCAGCAGGCGACGACGCCAACGGCGAGAAGGCCGACGACAAGAAGGATGACGCAAAGGACGACAAGAAAGACGAGAAGCCGCTCCTCATCGACCTTGAAGGAATCGAGGCCCGCGCCTTCCCCCTCCCCGTCGCCCGCGGCTCACTCAACGGCCTCTCCGTCAACAACGACGGCAAGATCATCTACATCCGGTACCCCGCCCGTGGCTCCTCCGAACCCACGGCCATCAAGATCTTCGACCCCGCCGCCGACGAGAAGGAAGAGAAGAACGTCGTCACCGGCGCGGGCGGCTACGACATCTCCGCCGACGGCAAGAAGCTCCTCGTCTTCAAGGGCGGCTCCATGAGCGTCGTCGAGGCGAGCGCGGGCGGCAAGAGCACCGATGTGCCCACCGCCGGCATGCGCACCGAGATCAACCCCCGCGAGGAGTGGAAGCAGGTCTACCTCGACACCTGGCGCATCTTCCGCGACTACTTCTACGAGCCCACGATGCACAACGTGGACTGGCCGGGCATGCGCGACCGCTACATGACCATGCTCGACGACTGCGTGAACCGCGAGGACGTCGCCTACGTGCAGGCGGAGCTCGTCAGCGAGCTCAACGTCGGCCACGCCTACATCACAAGCCCCGGCGACGTTGAGAACCAGCCCACCGTCAACGTCGGCATGCTCGGCTGCGACTACGAGCTCGCCGGCGGAGCGTACAAGTTCGCCCGCATCTACACCGGCGCACCGTGGGACACCGACGCCCGCGGCCCGCTCAGCCAGCCCGGCATCGACGTCAAGGAAGGCGAGTACCTCCTCGCCGTGGACGGCACGCCCGTGGACGTCAAGAAGGACCCCTGGGCCGCCTTCATCGACACCGCCAACCGCGTCACCACCATCACCGTCGGCCCCAACCCCACCATCGACGACAAGGCGCGCGACGTCACCGTGACGCCGCTCTCCAATGAGGGCACCCTCCGCTTCCGCGCCTGGATCGAGGCCAACCGCCAGTACGTCGCCAGCAAGACCGACGGCCAGGTCGGCTACATCTACGTCCCCAACACGGGCATCGACGGCCAGAACGAACTCTTCCGCCAGTTCTTCGGCCAGCGGCAGTTACCCGCCCTCCTCATCGACGAACGCTGGAACGGCGGCGGCCAGATCCCGACGCGCTTCATCGAACTCCTCGGCCGCAAGCCCGTCAACTACTGGGCCCGCCGCCACGGCAACGACTGGCCCTGGCCGCCGGACGGCCACTTCGGCCCCAAGGCCATGCTCATCAACGGCCTCGCGGGCTCCGGCGGCGACGCATTCCCCAACTACTTCCGAGAGACCGGCATCGGCAAGCTCTTCGGCACGCGCACCTGGGGCGGCCTCGTCGGCATCTCCGGAAACCCGGGCCTCATCGACGGCGGCGCCATCGCCGTGCCCACCTTCGGCTACTACCGCACCAACGGCAACTGGGGCATCGAGGGCCACGGCGTGGACCCCGACGTCGAAGTGATCGACGACCCGGCCAAGATGCAGGGCGGCAACGACCCCCAGATCGACGCCGCCGTCGCGCACCTGCTCGAGCAGCTCAAGACCAACGCCTACACCCCGCCCCACCGCCCCAACAGCCCCGACCGCCGCGGCATGGGCATCCCGCCCGAGCAACGCTGACGGCACCGGGCTTCTGCCCGGTGGCCTTTCTCACGATCCCCCACGCACGCGCCCCCGCGTGCGTTTTTCATTGCTTCAACCACTCCGCCAACCACTCCACCGGATGCTTGGCGTGTCTGGCCGCGCCGTCGTGGATCTGGTGCCGGCAGCTCGTCCCCGGCGCGGCGATGCACGCTCCCGGCGCGTTCCGCACCGCCGGCAGCAGGGCCAGTTCGCCGATCTTCATCGACAGATCAAACCGGTCCTGCGAGTACCCGAACGAACCCGCCATGCCGCAGCAGCCGGTGTCGAGCACGCGCAGCCTGTCGCCCGCCACGCGCCGCAGCATCGCCGCGCTCGTCTCCGCGCCCCACAGCGCCTTCTGGTGGCAGTGGCCATGCAGCAGCACGTCCTGCGTCGGCGGCCTGAACGCCGCGCGGCGCGGATGATCGTCCCACCGCTTGTGCAGAAAGTCCTCCACCAGAAAACTCTTCGCTGCCAGCCGTTCACGCAGCGCCTTGTCCGTACGAACCTTCAGCGTCAGCCAGTCGTCCTTCACCGCAGACAGGCACGAAGGCTCGAGGAACAGCACCGCATCGACGGAGCGATCCTCGATCAGCGGCCGCAGGTTCGCCAGCGTGGCGTCAACCTCCTCGATCGCCTGCGGCAGCAGCCCCAAACTGATCTTCGCCCGCGCGCAGCACCCCGCGTCCGCAAGGATCACGCGGTACCCAAACGCCTCCAGCACCCGCTTTGCCGCCACTCCAATCCCCGACTCGTTGTACATGCTGAAGCAATCACCAAACAGCGCGACGCTCTGCCCCCTCCCCTCGGGGGGCGGAGGGAGGGCCGGGGAGGCGTTGGCAGTTTCACCGTTGCTCGCGTTCTCCCACACCCGCCTAAGCGACACCGAAAACCGCGGCAGCGACCGTCGCGGGTTCACGTCCAGCACGCGGTTCACCACACTCCGCACGCCCGGCAGCCCGTTCACCCAGTTCGCGATTGCCGGCGTCATCGCGCCCAACCGATTCAGCGTGCGCACGCTCCCCATGATCCGCTTCGCCAGCGGCGTGCCGGTCCGCTGGTGCATCTGCGCCGTGTACTCGGCCTTCAGCTTCGCGATGTCCACATTGCTCGGGCACTCCGTCTTGCACGCCTTGCACGACAAACACAAGTGCAGCGTCTCCAGCGTGCCCGCGTCAGACCAGACGCCCGGGGCGGGGCCATTCTGGCCCCGCAGCTGCCCCGTGATCGCCAACCGCAGCGCATTGCCCCGCCCGCGCGTGCTGTGACGTTCGTCCAGCGTCGCCATGTAGCTCGGGCACATCGTGCCGCCCTGCTTCTTGCGGCACACGCCCGCGCCGTTGCACATCTCCACGGCATGGTCCAGCCCATGCTCCGCGTCGTACGTGTAGAACGTTTCCACATCGTCCGGGACCATCACCGGCCGCCCGGGCGTCGGCTCCACGCGCAGCGCCACGGCCATCGACTCCACCGGGCGCGGGTTCCTGCCGTCCAGGTCCACGATGTTGCCGGGGTTCAGCGTGTTGGCGGGGTCAAAGAGGCTCTTGACTTCCTTGAACGCACCCATCAACTCCGGGCCGTAGAACCGCTCCAGCAGCGGCCCGCGCACGCGCCCGTCGCCGTGCTCGCCGCTCATCACGCCGCCAAGTTCGCGGGCGAGGTCCGCCGTCTCGACGGCGATCGCCCGCATCCGTTCGCGGTCGGCGTCGTCGTGGATGTCCAGCAGCGGCCGCACGTGCAGCACGCCCACACTGGCGTGCGCCCAGTAACTGGCGATGGTGCCGTGGCGCGTCACGATCTCCCGCAGCCGCCGCACAAACTCCCCGAGCCGCTCCACGGGGATCGCGTTGTCCTCGATGAACGTGATCGGCTTCCTCGCGCCCGGCACGCCGTGCAGCAGCGGCTCGCCGGCCTTGCGGAGCTTCCACGCGCTCAGCATCGCGCCAGCGTCGGTGTGGCACTGCATCGGCAGGTCCGTCGCCACGCGCCGCAGTTCCTCAAACTTCCCCGCGATCTCGGCAGGGCTCGCCCCGAAGTACTCGACGTACAGCACCGCCTTCAACGCGCCTTCGCGCGGCTGCGGCATCAGGTCCCCGTAGCGGCGGTACTCGGCGTTCACGCTCGCGAGGCCGATGATCATGTCGTCGAGCATCTCGACGGCGCTGGGGCCGGTGGTCAGCATCGGCCGCACCATCGCGATCGCTTCGTCCAGGTCCGTGAAGCCGATCACGGCGAGGCCCTTGGCCTTCGGGCGGTCGTGGAGCTTCAGCGTCGCGCCGAGCGTCACGGCGAGCGTGCCCTCGCTGCCGCAGAGGAGCGGCGCGAGGTTCACGTCGTCCGGCGCGGTGCCGGAGTCCAGTTGCTTCAGGATCATGTCCAGCCCGTAGCCGGCGTTGCGGCGCACGGTCTTGGGGAAGCGTTCGCGGATGAGCCGCTCGTGGCGGCGGACGACGTCCACGACGCCGCGCGTGATGGTGCGGACGCGCGGGTGCGTGCTGGCCGGGCCGAAAGTCACGCGTGTGCCGTCGGCGAGGCAGGCATCGATCGAGATGACGCTCTCGCTCGTCCTGCCGTAGAGGATCGAGCGAGCGCCGGCGGCGTTGTTGCCGATGCAGCCGCCGACGGTGGCGTGGCGGCTGGTGGCGGGGTCTGGCGCGAAGAAGAGGCCCGCGGCGGCGGCGTGGGCCGCGAGCCAGTCGTTGAGCTCATCGACGGTGATGCCGGGCTCGACGCGCACGGTGCGGGCGGCGGCGTTGACACCGAGGACGCGGTTGCAGCGTGGGGAAACGTCCACGACCACCGCGCGGTTGGTGCACTGGCCGGCGAGGCTGGTGCCGCCGCCGCGGGGGAGCACGGCGAGGGCGTGGGCGTGGCAGAAGGCCACCGCGCGGGCGGCGTCGTCCACGTCGGCGGGGATGACGACCGCGAGGGGCTCGACCTGGTAGAGCGACGCGTCGGTCGCGTAGAGCAGGCGGTCGTGGAGCGAGAGGCGCACCTCGCCCGCGACGGCGGAGGCGAGGGCGCGCAGCGAGTCGTGCATGGGCGATAGTAGATTCAGAAAACAAACACCCCCGACCTTTCGATCGGGGGTGTGGGAATCTGCATCGTCCCGTGCGTTTCACGCCGTTAGGCGTTCACGCCCGGAGGTGTTCTGGTTCTTCAGTCGAACCAGAAGGTGACGTTGGTCCAGCTGCCGGGGTTGCCGCCCGTGCCAGCCTGCCAGGTGCCGCCGCCCCAGTTGCGGAGGTAGTTGGTGGTGTAGCCGGCGTAGGGGTCGGTCGTGGGAGTCGCCTGCTCGATCGCCGCGCTCGGGGGAGAGCGGTCGGTGTCGCGCTCGTTCACGAAGAGGTTGTCGGGCTGGGTCTTGTTGACCGTGGGCCCGCCGGCGAGCGACGCGAAGTTGAAGGGCGTGCTGTCGGGATCAGGCTTGGTCTCGAAGTTGACGTGGTTGTCGTTGTAGGCCACGTTGCCTTCCCACGTGCTGCGGCCGCCGTGGATGAGGAGCGTGAAGGAGTTGGTGCCCAGGCGGGTGGCGCCGTTGGTGGCGCTGTCGGTCGCCGCGTCCTGGTCAAGCTGCCAGGTGAGGGTGGCGCCGGTGCCGCTGGCGTTGTAGGCCGGGCCGCGGTTGCCGATGACGGCCTCGGTGGCCTGGAAGGAGTTGGTCCACTTGGCGCGACGGCCGGAGAGGGGGAAGGGGTTGTAGGCGTAGGAGAAGTTGCCCTGGCCCTGCGTGGCGGACTGGGCCGCGGCCTGGTTGCCGCTGGCGGCCATCACGGGGTCGTGGGTGGTGGCGCGGAAGTTGGGGTCCCAGAGGGCCTGGGAGGTGTTGGCCACGTTCTGCGGGGCCGACTGGGCGTAGTTGGTCATCTGCACGTACTGACCGTTCTGCTCAGCGGGGGTGATGCAGAGCTCGGTGCTGAAGAAGCCGTTGTAGATGAGGATGGAGGTGACGTTGGAGGGGCGGTCCTTGCCGGAGGCCGCGCTCAGCGTCGTGTTGTTCTTGTCGTACTTGGCGGGCATGGGGTACTCGTCGTTGTTGTTCTGGGCGAACAGGACGAGACCCTGGTGGATACCACGGACCTGCGTGCCGCACTTGATCTGGCGGGCCGTTGCACGGGCCTTGCCGAGCGCGGGGAGCAGGATGCCGATGAGCAGGGCGATGATCGCGATCACGACCAGCAGCTCGATCAGCGTAAAGGCCTTCTTCGAATTCTTCATGACAGTCTCCTGAAGCCTTCGGGGTTGCGTGGGTTGAAAGCAATCAACCCAGAAAAACACACCCGTCGGGCAAACAAGCACACATATTGATGACCGGGAGCACCGGACCGCAGACGAGCAAAGGGCACACACCCAAGGCTTGCCGGCGGGCCGACAACGACGACGCGGTGATGGGAAGTGCGCGAACGCACAGACCCGCCGCACTGAACGGCCCGTTGCCACGGCACGCCCGGTCATCAGGCCGCGCACCGCGAGCAAAGGTCGCTCATCCAGGTTGTCGGCAGGAGGTGCAAGACGCCCGTGCGGGCATCAGGAGGCGGGTCGAATCACCCGCATGAGAACGGTGTCAGCATTGCACAGCACGCCTACGCCGCCTGCCAAGGAACATGTTCCGGGGACATGGTACCGGAAGAGTGTACGGATTGCAAGGGGGAGGGTTGCAGGGAGAGGCGAGAGGGAGAAGCGAGGGAGGGGGAAGGCAGCCGGAATAGGGGGGATGGGGGTGTGGAGGCGGGGGGTGACGCTTTTGAACCACAAAGACACAAAGGGCACAAAGAGGGGAAAAGGACGGGAAGGACGGGAGGGGAGAAGGAGGAGGAAAGGAGGGGGTGGTGAGGGACGGGAGGAGGATGGGGGCCAAGTGAGATTGTGGCGCGGAGGTGATGGCCGCATTCCTTGGCTCTTGTCTGCCTCTCTCGTCTTTCTCTTTCTGTTCTTTCCCTGCCCTCTTTCCCTCTTTGTGCTCTTTGTGCCTTTGTGGTTCAAATCGCTTTACTCTGCCTCCCTGCCAGCCGCGTTTCCCGCGTTCGCTCTTCCTCTGCGATAATCCCCCATGCAAACCACCCCCGCCCCCACTCCTGAATCCGCGCTCGCACAACTCGGCATCGTGCTGCCCGATGCACCCAAGCCGGTCGCGGCGTACATCCCGTGGCGGCGTTCGGGGAACCTGGTGTTTGTCTCCGGGCAGATTCCCGTGTCGGGCGGGCAGTTCCTCTTCAAGGGCGCGGTGCCGGGGCAGGTGAGCATCGAGCAGGCCCAGCAGTGCGCGCGCCAGTGCGCGATCAACGCGCTCGCGGTGATCAAGAGCGCGGTCGGTGACCTCTCGAACGTGCGCCAGGTCGTGCGACTCGGCGTGTTCGTCTGCTCCGAGGCCGGCTTCTTTGACCAGCCCAAGGTCGCCAACGCCGCGAGCGAACTGATGGTCGCGGTGTTCGGCGACGCGGGCAAGCACGCACGAGCCGCGGTGGGCTCGATCGCGCTGCCGCTGGGTGCGCCGGTGGAGGTGGAGGTGGTGGTGGAAGTGCGGGAAGGCATGTGAGGAGGGGGAGAGCGAGAAAGCGAGGGAGCGAGGGAGCGAATGGGGTGAAGAGTGAGACGGTGAAGAGTGAAGAGTGAAGAGTGGTTTGATGGCTTCATGCCGAAGGCGTGGTCGTTCATAGCCGGGGGAGTGGAGCGAACGACACCCCCGGTAAACGAGACAACGCACCTCAAACGTGGAAGGGGCGTCGTACCGCCCACCACATCATGACGCACGCGCCATCTTTCACGCCCCGCCTTCATTCCTCCGAGTCCCTCCGCGTCTTCCGCGTTCAACCTTCTTCTTCACGCTCACGCCACGACGACCCTTACAGGGTCGCCCGTTCTTTCTCTCGCGATACCGGGGGTGTCGCCGCAGAGCCGGCTCCACGCCCCGGCTATGAACTTGCACGCCTTCGGCGTGAGAAGAAGGCAGTACGCAGAGGACGCGGAGGAACGCGGAGGAAAGAGAGATTGAGGAGCTGCGCTTGGGAAGATGGTGCGTCGAGTGATGCGTGAGACGGTGAAGAGTGAAGGAGGGGTGGTTGCGATGGCGGGGAGCATCATGAGGAGTCGATGGGTTTGAGGTCGGTGATGGACCAGTCGGTGGTGTGGGGTGGGTTTGGGGGCGCGAGGGTGGCCTGGTAGAGGGCGGGGGTGTCGTGGGCGTTGTTGGCGGCGGCGAGGATGCAGAAGGTGGTGGCCTTGCCGTGGATGTTGGGGGAATCGCGTGGGTCGCTGGGCTGGACGGCGCGGGCGCGCAGGAGCGGGGCGAGGTGGCTGCGCGGGGCGCGGGCGATGAACGTGGCGCGGGGCGTGTTCATGGCGGTTTCGGGGTGGAGTGCGTCGTAGAGGATGTTGGCGCGCTGGGTGGGCGATGCGGCGTCCATGAGTTGGGACGCGAGGCGCGTGAGGAGCGCGGCGGCGGGGTGGGCGGCTCGCGCGGGGGTGAGGGGTGTGGGAATTTCGAGCGCGGATGGCGCGGGTGCGGGTGTGGGGTCGGCCGGGGGTTCGGGTGGGAGTTGGTCGGGCGGTGTGGGTGATGTGGATGCGAGGGGGGCGGGCTCATCCGGTGTGAGTGGGTCGGTGGGTTGAGTTGACAGGGTGGTGGTGAGCGTCGTGGGTGCGTGCGCGGGGTTTTCGCGCGTGCGCCAACCCCTCCCCGGCCCTCCCCCCAGGGGGGAGGGGGAGAGGGCGCGGAGGACGGTGGTGGCGGCGCGGCGGCGTTCGCGCGGGTCTCTCGCGGTCAGGGCGAGTTGGTGCAGGACCTTCACGATGTCGGTGCGCATGCGCACGATCTGGTCGGCGGGGATGTCGAGGGCGGCGCTCATGCGCACAGCCTACATCGGTTCGGCGCGGAGGCAAGTGGGTGATCGCGCATCACCGCGATGTGTCGCACAAAGCGTGTCGATGCGCTGCAGATTCTTGGGAAATCGTGGATGGGGAGAGCGAAGAGCGAAAGGCGATAAAGCGATGAAGAAGGGAGAGACGGAGCGAGGGGTTTCACGCCGGAGGCGTGATGAAGGGGCTAGAACGCGGAGGACGCGGAGGAACGCGGAGGAAAAAGATCGCGGCATGGGGGTGAGAAAAGATGTCGCGATGGCGAGTGCGTTGTGAAGTAGGGAGAGATACGACGACCCTTACAGGGTCGAGGTGCTTTCACTCGCTTACCGGGGGTGTCGCCGCAGAGCCGGCTCCACCCCCGGCTATGAACGGCCACGCCTTCGGCGTGAAGCGGAAATGAGGACGCACGCCATCGGGGTGATGAAGGCGCGGGCGGGGCGTGGAGGATTGCGAGCGTTGTGTGGCGCGTTGGATGCGCGGGGCGAAACGATGAAAACACGCGGGCTCTTACGCCGCGCGGTGGTCGTCGCCTTCGGGGGTGTCCATGCCGAGGAGGGCGCGGAGGTTGTCGAGTTGGCGCTGGGCGTGCTCGATGGCGGACTCGGCGTGGGCGATGGTGTCGAGGTGTTCGCGGGGGGACCAGGCGTGGAAGGGGGCGTGCTCGGGACGGGCGGCGGGGGCGAAGGGGATGACGTCCCGACGCGCGTGCGTCTGCGTCGGCTGGTCCAGGTTGCTGAGTTTCAATCGGTCCCGCATGGTCGCGCCTCCACGGCTCAGCCGGTAAGTCCGGCGTGAGTGCATCGGCTCGTGCGGGGTGTCGTTTCTTTCGGAAAGCCTCATGGCAGGCCCCTTCCACCGTAAAGGAGGGAGCGTGCGACCGGCAGAAGTTGCCCGGTCCCACTCCCCGCGCGGGTTATCGACCCTGACGCCTGTAGATCGGCCGGGGGCGGTGGCGGGGATGAATGTCGGGGTCAGGCCCCGGCGGAGGGGTGTGCGGGGGCCTGGGCGGCCGGTGTGGGCACGCGCTGGCCGATGCGGGGCTCTGTCCCGGCACGCAACCGCTGGATGTTGGCGCGGTGGGTGGTGATGACGATGGCGGGGAGCAGCAGGCTGAACCCGACAAAGAGCCACGCGCCCGGCGGGATGACGGGGGCGTCCGGCGTGGCGTCGCGGCGGGCAAAGTAGAGGATCGTCGCGACGGCCCAGACGGGGACGGTGGCGGACGCGACCATCGCGGAGAGGCTGACAATGCGCGATGCGGCGAGCGCACAGAGGAAGACGATGAGTGCCGCGGCGCCGGGGATGGTCATGGCGGGGTAGAGCGCGAGGAGGACGCCCAGGCCCGTCGCGACGCCCTTGCCACCCTTGAAGCCGATCCAGGGCGAGAAGACATGGCCGAGTATGGCTGCGAGCGCGCAGCAGACCCACGTGAGCGTGTGCGTGAGCGGCGCGTTGACGTGGCCCGCGGTGCGGAGGAGGAGGCCGGCGGCGAGGACGGGGATGAGGCCCTTCAGCATGTCGAGGGCGAAGCCGACGAAGAAGTAGCGGCGGCCCAGCGCGCGACCCAGGTTCGTGGCGCCGACGTTGCCCGAGCCGATGGTGCGGATGTCAACACCTTTCACGAGCCCGACGAGCAGGCTGAAGGGGATGGACCCCGCCAGGAAGCAGCCCGCGAGGAGTGCCGGCGCGAGGATGTTCAACGGGAGGGGCACGGCGGAGGATAGAAGTGTCAGCGGGCGCGGCGGTACACGGCCTCGATATCCGGGCCCAGTTGCTTGACGCGGGCGAGCTCGAAGCGGCGGGCGTTGGAGAGTTTGTCGGCGCTCCTGCCGACGGCGACGGACTTGGCCTGCTCGTCGCCCAGCATGAGGGGCGCGATGTAGACGACGGCCTCGTCGATCAAGTCTTCCTCGAACATCGAGCCCATGAGACCGGGGCCGGCCTCGATGAGCAGGGTGGAGACGTGGTGGTCTTTGTGGAGCGTGGCGAGGAGTTCGGTGAGGTTCAGGCCGTGGCCGTGGCCTTGGTCCGCGATGGGGATGATGGTGACGCCGAGCTGGTCCATGGCTGCCCTGCGCTGTGCGGTGTAGGTGGTGCAGGCCATGCTGCGTTCGACGGCGAGGATGGTGGGCACATCGCGGGCGGTGGTGGCGAGCTTGGAATCCAGCGGGAGGCGCATGTCGGTATCGACCACGACGCGGGAGGCCATGCGGCGGGGCGTGTAGGGGAGGCGCGCGGTGAGCATGGGGTCGTCGCTCAGGACGGTGCCCATGCCGGTGAGGACGGCGTCGACGCGTGCGCGGAGCAGGTGCACGCGGCGGCGTGCCCACTCGCCGCTGATCCACTTGGAATCTCCGGTGCGCGTGGCGACGCGGCCGTCCATAGTCTGGGCCCACTTGGCGATGACCCAGGGCATGCCGGTGGTGACACGCTTCAAGAACGGCGCGGCGAGGCTGGTGGCAAGCGGGGAGGCGTTGGAGAGGATGGTCTCGATTCCGGCGGCGCGGAGTGCTGCCGCGCCGCCGGCCTTGGCGGGGTTGGGGTCGGCGCATGCGTAGACCACGCGTGCGATACCGGCGGCGATCAAGGCCTGCGTGCACGGGGGCTGGCGGCCCTGGGCGTTGCAGGGCTCGAGCGTGACGAATGCGGTTGCGCCGCGGGTGGGTTCGTTGCGGCGCGCGGCGTCGGCGAGGGCGTCGGCCTCCGCGTGCGGACCGCCGAAGACGCGGTGGTGGCCCATGCCGATGACGCGGCCGCGTTGCGTGAGCACACAGCCCACGAGCGGGTTGGGCTCGACCTTGCCGGCAGCGCGCAGGGCGAGCCGCGCGGCGAGGTTCAGCATGGGAGCGGCTTCGTCCACGAGGGGAGCGTACGTTGGGTGCGGCGGCTACTCGCGCGGCGCTTCGACGACGCCCAGGTCGATCACGACACCCGTGGGGAGCATGACGTCGGCGTTCATGCGGCGCTCGCCGAGCAGCGTGAGGACTGTTTCGGTGCGACGGAGGCGGGCGGAGCGGGCGAGGTCGGTCGTGTCGGGGCCGGCGGACTCTTCGTTGCGGGTCTTCCAGGCGTGAAAGGTGTAGAAGGCGAGGGCGAGATCGCACTGGGCGAGCATGTCGTCGGTCGGGACGAAGATGAGGTCGCCGCGGCGCTGGGCGGGGCGCGGGGGGTAGACGACGGGGAGGTAGTCGCTGGTGGAGCCGCGTTTGGGGAGCCAGGCGCCGCCGTAGCTGGCGCGCTGGTCGTTCAGGTCGAGCGTGGCCTGCTTCCAGAGGAGCGAGGGGACGCCGGGCTGGCGGAGGACGTCGTCGATGGCGAGGATGCTGATGCAGTCGCCCCAGGAAAGGGATTCTTCCTGGCCGTAGAGGGTCTCGCGGTAGAGTTGCTTGACGCCGGAGCGTTCGCGCGGCTGGCGGGTGGTGAGGCGTTCGCGGAGGATGGAGATGAGTTCGGGCTGCGTGGTGGTGAGCCAGGCGGGCTGGTTGGCGGCGGCCCAGCGGACGGGCTCGGCGTGGCGGAGGTCGAGCGTGATGCCTGCGGGCGCTTTGGCGACGGCGGCCGTCGCTTCGCCCCACCACTTGGCGCTTTCCTTGTCGTTGTTGCGGAGGCTGAGCAGCCAGGCGAGTTCGTCGCCGCTGCTGGGCATGGCGCGGAGGTCTGCGTTGCAGGCGCGGAGGGCTTCGAGCGCGGCGGTGCCGGCGTCGTTGGTGTCGCGTGCGTCGCGCACGAGGGCGGCGCGCTGGGTGCCGGCGGGATCAAGGCGGCAGAGCACGTGCCATGCGTCGCGTTGGAGGCGGACGGTCCAGTTGACGCCGTAGGTGGCTTCTTGTGCGGGGGGGTTGGCGAAGACGGCGAAGACGGCCTGCTCGATGGGCTGGCCTTGGGCGAGCGTGGAGATCGCGGCGCGCTCGGGGCGG
>DATAKA010000163.1:0-20079 GCA_036261855.1 Phycisphaerales bacterium
TAATGTCGTGCACACGCTCTGGGTGCCATACCACCGAGACGCTGGTGTCCAAGAAGATCGACACCGGTGTCTTCCGGTTTGATCACGCGAAGCACCTGGGCGAGAAGCACCTGGGGGTGGAGATCACCTGCACCACATGCCACTCTCATGTGAAAGGCGACGAGCACTTCCAGGTCAACACCGATGTCTGCATCACATGCCATCTGGTGGACCGTTCCCCTGCCCTGGCTCAGAAGCCCGCGGGGACGGGCGGCGCCTCGATCCAGCTCGTGGTGCGTCACAACGGCGGCGCGCACAAGGATGAGCACGGCGAGAAGGTGCCGCCCGCGAACTGCACCGCCTGCCACGAGGCCCCCAAGGGCACCATCGAGTTCGGCGGCATGAAGTTCGAGCACGAGCAGTTCCTGTCGTTCGGGGCCACGTGCGAGTCGTGCCACGCGGGCGTGACGGCGACACCGCCCGCGATCGAAGATGGCCGCTGCCTTGAATGCCATACATTCGGTGTTGAGCGTGTGCTCGACAGCCGCGAGATGCACAAAGTGCACACGCTGGGCAAGCACAAGATCGAGTGTTCGTCGTGCCACGGTTCGGTCAAGCACGGGCTGGCGATGCAGACGTCTTCACTGGAGAACTTCGAGTGCGGCCGCTGCCATATGGATCAGCACGCGGTGCAAAGGGGAAACTACTTCAACGCTGCCGCGGCACACGCTGGCGCGAAGGAGATTGCCAACCCCATGTTCGTAGCGCACGTGGACTGCACGGGCTGCCACACCCGGCCGCGCGAGCTTGAGAGCAAGCCCGGCAGTGGGGCGATGGTGCTTGCGGCCGACGCCGCCTCGTGCGACCGCTGTCACCAGGAAGGTTTTGGCGCGCGGATGATCCCGCTCTGGCAGAAGTCGACGCGCACGCTCTACGACCAGATCGAGGCCGATGCGAACACGCGAGAGAAGGCGGGTGCCGACGCTTCCGTGCTCGCCAAGGTGCGGGGTTTGCTCAACACCGTGAAGGTGGATGGAAGCTGGGGCGTGCACAACCCCAAACGCACCCAGGCCCTGCTTGAAGAAGCCCGCGACATGCTGCGCGGCACACGCCCCGTGGAGGGCCCGCCCTGATGCGTTGGGCACTGGCCATGGCGGTGTGCGTGGTTGCGGTGGCGGGCGGCGTGGTGGCTGCGCAGCCGACCCAGCCGACGCCGAAGGTTCGCCCCACCGGCAAGACCACCGGTTGCACGACATCGGGCTGCCATTCCGAACAACTCGACCACAAGGTGCTCCACGGCCCGACAGCGGTGTCGGCGTGCGACGCGTGCCACGAGTATGCGGACCCGGGGCAGCACACGTTTGGGCTGAAGCGCCAAGGGATCGAACTGTGCGCGTTCTGTCACATTGACAAGACCGTGACGAGCGGCACCGTCGTGCACGAGCCCTTTGCCAAGGGCGAATGTTCTGGCTGCCACGATCCTCACGGGGCGGAAACGCGGGCGATGCTCAAGAAGTCGAGCGTGAGCGAGGTGTGTCTGTCTTGCCACCAGGACACGATGAAGGGCACGCACCGGCACGAGCCCGCCGCTCAGGACTGCACGCAGTGCCACAACCCGCACGTCTCGGAGCACAAGAAGCTCCTGCCCAAGCCAGCCCAGGAACTCTGCGTTTCATGCCATGAAGGCGTGCAGCAGCAGATCCTCACCATGACCCACCCACACAAGCCCGCGCAGGGCGCGTGCCTGGACTGCCACTCACCCCACGCGTCGGACGCGGAACGCATCCTGAAGAAGCCCGTGCAGGAGTTGTGCACCTCGTGCCACGAGGAGGTTGGACGCACCGCCGCCGCCGCGACCTTCCCGCACGGCGCCGTGACGGACGCCAAGTCGTGCATCAACTGCCACTCCGGTCACGCGAGCAACCACCCCAAGCAACTGACGAAGGACCCGGTTGCGGCGTGCCTGGCGTGCCACGACAAGGCCATCGTCGTGAACGAGAAACGCACCATCCCGGCGGCGCTCGAGGTGGGTGTCACCGAGTTCCACAAGCACGGACCTATCAAGATGGGCGAGTGCGGCGCCTGCCACGATGTCCACGGCGGCCAGCACGCCGACCTTTTGGTGCAGCCGTACGAGAAGGCGTTCTACCAGAAGTACAGCGACACGGCGTACGGCCTGTGCTTCAAGTGCCATCAGCGATCAATCGTGGTCGCCACGGACACGGGCGAGGAAACAGGCTTCCGCAACGGCACCAGGAACCTGCACGCCATCCATGTCAAGGACCAGGGGCGTTCGTGCGTGGCGTGCCACACGGTCCACGCCAGCCGTCACGAGACGATGATCGCCGACACCGTCGCGTTCGGGCAGTGGGCACTGCCGCTGAACTATGTGAAGACGCCCTCCGGCGGCTCGTGCGCCCCGGGCTGCCACAAGCCCGAGGCGTACGAGCGCGTGAAGAAGTGAAGGGGCGAACTTCCGACCAATCAGGCGTCGTTCCTTCGCCCGGGCCCCGTGCATGCGGCGTCGCTTACGGATAGCTCGCCCGGTTGTGGTTCACGCCGTGGCACCGCAGTGAGCATTCGCCCCGGAACGTGCCGAGGTCTCGGAACTCCATGCGCCCGGTGTCGCTGGGCTGGACGATCGTCGTGGCGAAGTTGATGAGGCTGCTGTTGTTCGTCGTGTTGCCCTGCGTGGACGAGATGCCGTGCGCGTCGTGGCACGCCGAGCAGGGGGTGCGTTCTTCGACGATGTGCTGACGGTGGCCCTTGAAGGACTTGTCCGCCAGGATGTTCGCCCGGTCGTGGCAGCGGTAGCAGAGCGCGTACGCCGTCGCGCTCTCGGGCGTGCTGTCCGTCGTTTCGTACCGCCCGGAAAGGAGCGGGCGGAAGGTCGAACCGTGCGTGCCGCTGGGGCCGGAGCCGCCCGCGCTCGCCCCGGATTCCGAAGCGTGGCAGTCGCTGCAATAGATGACGCTCGACTGGGTGTAGGGTGCGCGCAGGCTGGGCACGTCGGGGTTGTTGCGGGCGGCGAGCACCGGGTGGGACGAGGGAGCGTGGAGCGCGAACTCCAAACGCGTGTTGTTCTGTGCCAGGCGGCGGGACACGAAGGGCTGCGAGGCCGCCGCGTCTGCGTGGCACTTGAAGCACGTTTCTGCCTCCGTCGCCGCTGCGGAGACCGGTGAACCCGAGGCGTTCACTCCGTTCACCTGCCCGAAGTTCGCGTGCACCACCGGCGCAGCGCCGGATCCCTGGCCCATCGTGTGGGGGTCGTGGCAGGACGTACAGGTGGCGTGCTCGTGCTGAGGGTCGGGCGGATCGACAGGGCTGCCGGTGTCGTGATGCGAGGCTTTCGCGAGGTCGCCGCTGATGTTGGGTGCGCCAGCCGCGGCGCCATCGTGGCACCGCATGCACGTCTCCGTTGTGGTCGCGCCGCGGAGCAGGTACGGCCCGCTCGGTGCGGTGTGCGGCTGGTGGCAGGAGTTGCACGTGGCGTGGCCGGTCACGGTGGTCGTCCCCATCGTGTGGCAGGCGTTGCACATCTGCGATGCGGTGTTCTGCATCACCAGGAAGCTGCCCATGGAGTTGTTGTGGGCGTCGTGGCAGGTCGTGCACTGAAGCTCACTGTTGGCGTCGAGCCTGATCTCGCCCGGGAGTGATGCCGGGCTCCGGAGGTGTGGGTCCTGGGCGGCCAGTGACGCGTCGAACGTGAAAGAGACGGGGTGGTCGTCGCGCAGGTCCGTGCCGATGCGGGAGTGCCCGGCGGGCATGCTCGACACGCCGCCGGACATCGCGATCGGCATGTCACGCGACGCAACGGCACCCAACGCAATTGTCCCGTCATGGCAGGAAAGGCACATCTTGGATGCGCCCGTCGGTTGACCGGGCACCGCATCGAGAGCGCGGCTGGTGTAAATGGAGTAGCCGTCCGAGGGCATCGCGCGGTTCCACAGCGGCTTGATGGGCGAGGCGTTGTGCGGCGCGTGGCAGAAGATGCACACCTGGTTCTCGCTCACGGCGCGCACCTCGCCCGTGCCGCCGGCTGATAGGTTGTGCGGGCCGCCCACGACGCTCGTCGGCTGGGCACCCGCGGCGGAGGCGAGCAGCGCAGCTCCCGCGGCACAAACATGCGGTGCGAACGTGGGTATTCTCATGGCGTTCCTCCCAATCCCCAGCCCGCCCCGAGATACTGGAACACCTGCACCCGGCGGTTGTATGAATCAGCCACCCATACGCGACCCGAAGGATCGGTCGCGATGCCGGCGGGCAGCCAGAATTCGCCCGGCCCCTTGCCCTCACGACCAAACGTCATGAGCAACTGCCCTTCGGTGCTGAAGACCTGCACGGCCTCGAAGTTGGCATCAACGACATAGAGATGATCCTCCGCATCCACAGCCAGCCCCTTGGGCTGAGAGAAGTACCCGGGCATGTCCCCCTTCGTGCCGATGCTGCGGAGGAACGCGTGGTCGGGTGCGAACGCTTGGACGCGGAAGTTGAGTGAATCCGAAACGTACAGCCGCCCTGCCCCGTCGTATGCCACGTAGGTCGGGAAGTTGAACCGTCCCGGGTCGGTCCCACGGGAGCCCAGCCGGGCGTGGTCGGCGCCGGTGCTCGCAAGGAAGACAATCTGATGTGCATCCACGTCGGCGACGGCGATCACGCCGGTGGTCGGATGGACGGCGACCCCGCACGGCCGACGCAGAATGCCATCTCCAAGCGTTCCCGTGCATTCGCCCCGCTGGTTGAAGGCGAAAATCACGCCCGCGGCGGGGTCAGAAACCAGCACGCGTCTTCCAGCGGTGTCGTACGCGATCGCGACCGGCTGCGCAAAGGCTGGCAGCGGGGGCTTCGGCGTCCACCGCTGGTACTTGCGGTTCTTGAGATTGAATACGTGGACAAGCTGCGCGGCCGAGTCGGCGATGTACACCTCGTCGCCCCCGTTGGTGCAGACGCCCATAGGGCTCACCATGCCGAGTGCTTCTTCCTTGCCGAAAAGGAACTCGCCGATCGACTCTCCGACACCCAGCCCCGGTTTGAGATCGCCCGCAGTCTTGATCTGCCCGACATACCGCAGTCGTGGCTGGTCTGGGGGCGGTGGCCAAGCGGACGCCGCCTCGGTCTGGTCGAACACCACCCCCGGGGTGCCCGTGCACCCCACAAGAGCCACCGGGAGCATCATCAACAGCTTCGCAGATCGGAGATGGAGTTGTGCGGTTGTCATGGGCTCAAAACTCGCGTCGGAATCCTACCTCCAGAAACTGCGTCGTCTGTTCGCTTGTATCGGCTTCCAGCAGCGTGGCCCGCACCGTGACGTACGCCGTTGTTTGACGCTTGCGCCAATTGATCGTCAGTGAAGAATCCACTCCCCGCGAGGACCCCCGGAGGCTGTCCTGCTCATCCCGCAGGTCCACGCGCAGCAGCGCGTCTGTCGAGTGGGCGAGAGTCTCATTCCACCGGAAACTGAGGCGGGCGAACTCGAGCGTGTTCTCCGGGTTCGAGTACTCGATCATCTCGTACGTTGCGTCCACACCCGCCGTGGACCCGCGCGAAAACTGGTGGTCGTACGCGGCCTCGAACCGCGTTGCTTCGTAGGGTGTGAAGCTGCTCTCCTGGTGCTCGCGTTCGCCCTTGAACCGCCAGCCGTCTCTACGGTACTCCAGGCCATAGGTGAACGTCGACGTGTCGTCGAAGATCAAGGTTGTTGGATCGGTCGAGTCAACGCTGTGGTCCTGCCTTCGGTAGATCGCATAGCTTGACAGCCCGATCAGGGAACCCTCCGCGATCGTGTACCGGACGGACGCCGTGAGGCCGGTCGTGTCGACCGTGCTCGCCGGGGTCGGGGCCACGTCGTAGTCTATCAGCAGCGTGTCACCGTCATTGATGCCGCGGCCCAGGATGATCCGGATCTCCACGCGGTCTGGGAAAAACTGGACGGTGTAGTGGAACCCCTCCTGGTAGATGGGGAAGCCCGTTGCGCCGGTCACCTCGATGGACCCCGGAACAACGCGTGGCCGCGAAATCACGATGGGGAACGGATCGTTGAACGTTTGCGACTCGTCGAGCACGCGGATCGTCGAGCCCCGCTCCGAGTTGTCCTGCGCGTTGAACGAAGCGCCGACGGTGACATCCAGCCTGCCCCCCGGCACCTTCTTGGTGTACTCCAGCTCACCGTTCACGTACCACTCGGTGCTGGTAAAGTCGCTCGAATCTTCAAACCTTCGGGTGCCCACCGTGCCCGTGCTCACCAGGCTCTCGAACAGGCGATGCTTGATGTGGGCCGAGGCGTCGAAGTGGTCCTGGTCCGAGTCCGCGAATGTCTGCCGCTCGGCGCTGAAGTTGTACCGGGTTTCCAGCCGACGCGTGTGCGTCAATAGCAGCCGCTCGTCCCACCGCAGCAGACGGAGCGGGAACCGCCCCGACTGGTCGTAGTACCGCAGGTACGACCGCAGTTCACTGAGCTTCTCATCTCCGAAGGTGTACACGTCGGTGAGCTGCAGGTTGTGGCGCTGGTACGCGTTCTCGAACGTCGCTCCCTGACGCTCCGTGATGTCGTCGAACGTGTACTCGACCTCCAGCCGGTGCCGGTCCGCGAGGTTGAGCGTGGAATGCAGGAAGAAGGTGTTCTGCTCCTGGCTGAAGTCAAACTGCCCGAGCTGATCGTCCTGCGTGCTCTCGTTCCGGAATATCTTGATGGTGGTGGGGGCCGTGATCGACTGGATGGCGGCCATGACTCCGGTCTCGGTCGTGGTGTTGGTGACCGACGACGCAAAGTCCCGCTCCAGAAACTGCTGCTCACGCCGTGCGTAGACGTCCAGCGGCACCTTGCTGTTGCCCAGCGCGTGCGCGTTGATGTCGAACAGCGTCGTGAAGTCGGAGCTGTGGTCCTCCGCCTGTGCCGTCCCGCTGTCCAGGAACCGGTCCTCGAGGCCGAACTTCACCGTCGCCGTCAGGTCAACAAGGTTCTTGTGGCCGATGAATGCGCGTCCGTTGAGCTCCAGCAACTCACGCATGAGCGTCTCGCTGTCGGTGAGGTCCGGCTGTCCCTCCTGCTCCCGGGAGTCACGACGGCTGCGGCCCAGGAACTCCAGCGCTGCGCCGAACCGGTTGAGCTCGAACGCACGCCACTTTGACTTCGTCTCGCCCACGATCACAGGCCCCTCGTCGGCCTCCTGCTGCGCCGGCGCGGACGCGCATGCCGCCGCGAACCCCGCGAGCACGATCAACCGGATGGGGCCCGGCGTGGTCACCCGCCCTCCTTGCCCGGGGCGGCGTCCCGCAGCATGAAGGGACGCCGCCCACCGTGCCCGGTGTGGCACTCCAGGCAGCCCCGGGCGCTGTCCGCGTGCTCGGGAACGCGGTCGGAGCTGAGCATCTCCGGCACGTGGCACATCGTGCAGATCGCACGGTCGCTGTCACGCATGAGGTGCTTGTGGTTGGATTCGTGCGGGTGGTGGCACCACAGGCACGCCTGCGCGGCGACCGGCCCGTGCATGTAGTCGTGCTCGCGTTCCTTTCCCTCGTGGCACGAGGCGCACATGCCCGAGTTGTTCTTCGTCATCCGCAGCCGCCCTCGGTGGCACTCGCTGCAGGATTCGTCCGCGTACGGCGCGTGGATCGACATGTTCGCGCCCGCCACAACCTTGCCGGTAGCCTCGTCGATGGTCGCCACCCTGGCGTCGGGGTCCGGCACACCGTCGAAGAACAGCGACAGCGTCTTGTAGTTGGACTTGGTCACGGTGCACCCCGTCCACACGTTGGCCGCCCCGATCAACACGACCACCAGCGCCGCCGTGAGGCGGGCGCCGGCGGACCGTCGCGGCGTGCGTCGCTGGGGGTCGGTGCTCATGCACTGCTCACTTGGGAGTGACGGCCGGGGGGGTGGGGGTGGGGGCGGGCTCGGTCGGCGTGTCGGATGCCTCGACGTCCTCCAGTGGGGTGCCGCCGGGCACGGTCTCCTGCATCATCAGTGTCTCTTCGGTCGCGCCGACGCCCTGAGACACCTTCGTCGCAACGCGCGCAAAGTCCGCCGCGGCGTAGCCCTCTCGTTTCTGCCCGAGGGCGTAGAGCGACACCTTCGCGTCGCCAAACTGGTTGGTCACCGCAATCACCCGCTTGCCCTCAAATCCTTCGTGCAGTTCGTCCCTGAAGAGCGCGATCGTCGCGTCATCCACGCAGATACCCGCGGGCAGGTTCATCGAGCCCGGGAAGTTGCCCGCCGCGCCAAAGTGCATGAGCATGCGGAGCTGATCATCGAACATCTGGACGTTCTGGAACGACGCGTCCACCACGTAGATGATGCCGTCCGAATCGACCGCGATGTGCTTGGGCCGGGCGAACGCGCCGGCGGAGTCACCGATCACGCCCGTGCCCGCCAGGAACTGTCCGTCGGGGCTGAACTTCTGCAGCCTTCCCCGCATCATGTCGATCACGAACACATTACCGACCTTATCCGTCGCCACTCCCAGCGGCAGCCGGAACTGCCCGTCGTTGTCGCCGACAGAACCGATCGTCCCAACATGCTTGCCCGTGGCGCAGTCAAAGACCTGCACGGCCTGCGCCAGCATATCGCTGGCGTACAGGCGGTTGCCATGAACGGCGAGTGACGCGGGCTTGAACTTCGGCAGCCCCATCGAGTGCGAGTACCGCTCGGTCGCGTCGAACACCACGATCGCACCCCGCTCACTCTCCGCCACATAAATCCGTCCATCGTCGGCGACCGCGACCGCGACCGGATGCCCCAGGCGGTTCGCGCCGCTTGTGCCAAGCAGGCGCGTCTGCTTCTTCCGGAGGTCAAAGACCACCAGCGAGCCCGCCCGCATGTCGCACACATACACCCGTCCGTCGCGCATGGCAAGCCCGTACGGCTTGCTGATCATCGCGTCCTTCTCGACCTCCTTGCCAAAGACGATGTTCTCGAGCGCGCTGGACTCGGCCTTCGCGAGGTCCGCGCTCCCGCCCAACGACCGGAGGAACTGGACTCGGGGTTCGTCGGGGAACAGCGGCCAGAAGGCGTAGTTCGAGCGACCACTTGCCCGGGTGCTGGCGGCCGCGCCGGGCGCGGACGAACACGCGGAAAGAAGCACGAGGGAAACGCAGCCGGCGGCGAGGATGAGTGTGTGTGTGAGTCTGCGGATGGTCATGGGTTGGCTCCTGATCGTGGGCTCTGCTTCTGCAGGGTACAAACCGGATGCCACGAATGCTGCCCCACCCCGCGTAGGCTCGAAAGGTCCGGCGGGGTAAATGAGAATCGCCCCGGCGCGGGGCAGTCCCGAGGCGCGCCGGGGCGAAAGTCTCGCAGGCGGAGAAAGTGTCCCTCCGCCTTGGAGGAGAACTTACTTGATGTGGCAGGTCAGGCACATCGCACTGCTGGAGTTGCTGAACCGCAGCATCCCGGGGTGATTGCCCGAGTTGTGGGCGCTGTGGCACGTGGTGCAGCCCACCACATACTCGGTTGCGCCGCTGGGGTTCACCCAGGAGCGCAGGCGGAGCTGGTTCGGCGAGGTGCCCACGCGGTGGTCCGCCGTCTGGGGGTTGTAGGATGTGCTGGCCGTCGTGGGATACACCGCTTCGGAGCCGATCGGGTGGTCGTTGCTCAGGTCGGTGCCCAGGTTGCCGGTCGCGCCGATGAAGTTCGTGCCCGTCATACCGCCGAAGGAGTCCAGGGCCACGGTGCCGTCGTGGCAACCCAGGCACATGCGGCTGCGTTCATCCAGGTCCACGGCAGCAGTGCCGGGGCCATCGTGCATCGTGTATGTGGCGTTCGTCAGTGCGTGGTTCCACAGCGGGAACGGATGGGTAGCGAAGTGGGGCGTGTGGCACGGTTTGCAGATCTCGCCCTGAGACCAGCCGTACGAGGAGAAGTTGTGTTCTGACACCGAGATCTGGCCGAGCGCGGATGTTCCCGCCATGGCGATCAAGGCTGTCCCGAGGAAGAGTTTGGTGGCGTTCATGGCTTCACCTTCCGAAAGTTGGGTCCTGGCTGCCTTGCTGAGCGGGAACGTCTCGCTCGGTTGGCTCCTGTGTACTGACCCTCCACACACTCTGTATGCAAATATCATACCAATGAGTCTTCTTTGAGTTTCAGGCCATTCGGGGGCCCCACGAGGCTGCAGCGGACGGCCTTTTCTCACGACTGAGACAAAGCAAGGCCGCCTTCCTCTAGGAAGTGGGTGCAACGTCGTTGAAACGCAGCAACATGGGTGACTCTGGGGTGCACTCTTTTCGGACCTCGTTCCAAACAGACGCCGTCCGGGTGATAGCGATCACGCCCGGCGCTACGCTTGGACCCCATGGCGAAGCGTCCGGAAAAGAAGAAGGCCCCAAAGACCACCCCCAAGGCCGCCTCCAAGACAACCACCAAAGCGGCCGCACGGAAGCCGTCCCCCAAGCCTGCGCGCAGCAAGCCGTCCAAGCCGAAGCCCGCCGCCACACGATCAGCCTCTGCCAGGCCGGCCCCGAAGAAGCCGACCGTGCAGCCAGCGGCGAAGCTAGCCACGAAGGCCCCGGCGAAGAAGCGGGCGACATCGCGGAAGGCATCAGGACCGATCGTGCTCGAAACCGAGGTCATCGAACTACCGGATGCACCGGCCGTGCCGGCCGTTCGCGAAGCATCGCGACCACCCGCGGCTCCGACCGCCCCGATCCACCCTGGAGACGCGGCCGGGTTCGCCATGGCCGTCGCTCGCCTGTGCAGGGACGATCACTGCGAAGACGTGATGGTGCTCGACGTCCGAGCCCTCAGCAGCGTGGCGGACTACATCGTCATCGCCTCGGGCACCAGCGACCGGCAGATGCGCAGCGTCCTGCGGCACGCCGAGGAACTCGGGCAGTCCGTCGGCAGCCCCGCGTTCAAGACCAGCAGCGACGACCGCGCGACGTGGCTCATCGCCGACTTTGTCGATGTCGTCGTCCATCTCTTTGAGCCCAACACCCGGTCTCACTACGACCTCGAAATGCTCTGGGGCGACGCCCCGCGGGTGGCATGGGAGCGGGCCGATCAGATGGAACGCGACCGGGCGGGTCTGGCATCCAATTAGATCATGCTCCGAGAAGTCCTCCATAGCAAGATCCACCGCGCCGCCGTGACCAAGGCGCTCCCCGAGTACGTCGGGTCGATCACGATCGACGCCGATCTCCTGCGGCAGTGCGGCATGCGCGTCAACGACAAGGTGCTCATCTCCAACTGCCGCAACGGCGAACGCTTCGAGACCTACATCTTCAAGGGCAAGAAGGGCAGCAGGTGCATCGAGATCAACGGTGCCGCCGCCCACCTGGTCGAACCCGGTGACCGCGTCATCATCATGCACTACGCCCTGATGACCGACAAGGAATACAAGAAGCACAAGCCCAAGGTGCTGCTGATGAACGATCGCAACGAAGTTGAACGCGTGATGCGGTACGACGGCAAGTAGCCGCTCCAGGAACCCGGTGTCCCCATGAGCCACACCGTCCGCGTCAACCTCGGCAGCAGGTCGTACGACGTGGCAGTCGGTGTACCCGCCGATGCTGTGGGCGACCTGCTTCGCCGCGTGTGCCCATCCGCCGCCCGCTGCTTCGTGGTCGCAGACCCCGCGTGCAGCACCTCGCCCATCACCACAAGCCTCATCGCGGCCGGGCTCCAAGTCCGCGTGTGGAACATGGACGACCCCGACGGCCAGAGTGCCACCGGCCGCCGCATGACGGCGGGCACAGGCGTCACCGAATCCGTGAAGTCACTCGACACCGTGGAGCACCTCTGCGGGCAGTTCGCCGCCGCGGGGCTCGACCGGCGAGATGCGGTGCTGGCGGTCGGTGGCGGCATCGTTGGGGATCTCGCCGGCTTCGCCGCCGCCATCTACCGGCGGGGCATCGCCTGGGTCAACATGCCCACGACGCTCCTTGCCATGGTGGACGCCAGTGTGGGCGGCAAGACGGGTGCAAACCTTTTTACTGCCACCTCCACCGTCAAGAACATGGCAGGGGCGTTCCACCAACCCTCGCTCGTGGTGATAGACCCCAACTGGCTCGCCACCCTGCCCCCACGCCACCTCCGCGCCGGCCTCGCCGAGTGCATCAAACACGCCCTTCTCTATCGCAGCGTGCCCGGCTTTGGCGACCACGACCTCTGGAACAACACGAGCGACATCATCCGCCGCGCCGATCTCGTCCGCGACCCCTCCGCGGTCGCGGACCTCATTGCACGTAACGTCACCCTCAAGGCCAGGGTCGTCGAGCACGACGAGTTCGAGATCGCCCCCGACGCCACCGGTGGTCGCGCCCTCCTGAACCTCGGGCACACCTTCGCCCACGTCATCGAGGGACTCCCCGGTCAGGACGTCCTGCACGGCGAGGCCGTCGGCCTTGGACTCGTTGCTGCCGCCCATACCGCCCGGTCGTTGGGCCGCGTCGATCAAGAGTTCGTTCAGACCGTTTGCGCCTCCGTTTCCGGCGCTGGCCTGCCTACTTCGCTTGCCGGCCTGCCAACCTGCCACGACCTCACCCAGCGCATGCGCGGGGATAAGAAGACACTGGGAGGCAAACTCCGGCTGATCCTGCCCGGACCCGGTGTTTGGGGCTACGCCGGTATCGTCGCCGACCCGCCGGACACTGCCGTCCACGCCGGCTGGGACGCCATCCGCGCCTGATCCGGCGCGTGCACCACATTTTGCAGCACGACCCCGCGAACGCCCGATATTCGCACCTGCCGGGGTGTTGCCGCTTGCGCGGTGACCGCGGTACACGTCATTCACCGGGGCAGGCTCCGACGAGCGCCCCGGATGTGGGTTCCATCCATGCGCACGATCGCAATCATCAATCAAAAAGGCGGCTGCGGCAAGACGACCACCGCCATCAACCTCTCCGCCGTGCTCGCCCGCAGCGGCAAGCGTGTGCTGCTCATTGATATGGACCCGCAGGGCCACTGTGCCGCAGGGCTGGGCATCCCGGAACAGCGCATCGAGCTCGACATTGGCGATGCCATGCTCGCGATCGGCAGCAAGCCGCTTGATTCGGCCCGCCTGCTCTGGCGGGCAACCCGCAACCTGGACCTTGCCCCGTCGCGCATGAAGCTCGCCGGGCTGGAAGCCGCGAAGGGTGGGCTCGCGGAACTGCCGGACAAGAGCCGCCGACTGACCACGGTCATCGATAAGTTCCGTAACGACTACGACGTCTGCGTCATCGACTGCCCGCCCTCCATCGGCCTGCTCACGTTCAACGCACTCGCCGCGGCCGACATGGTCCTGATCCCGGTGGAGACTGGGTTCTTCTCGCTTCAGGGCGCGACGCGCCAGGTCAACACAGTCCGCACGCTGGGCAAGAAGCTCGGCGTCCTCATCCCCATCTGGCTCCTGCCCACGCTCCACGACACAGGCAACTCCGTCGCACAGGACCTCCTGGAAGAACTCAACCGCCGCTTCCGCGAGCGCGTGGTGCCCATCATCGTCCGCCGCGATTCCCGCCTGAGAGAGGCCGCGAGTTTCGGCCAGTCGATCGTTGACTACGCCCCGGGCTCCACCGGCTCCGAGGATTACGGACGTCTGGGTGTGTGGGCGATCGAGAACCTTCAGGCCAAGCAGATCACGATCATCGACGGTGCCGCCAACGCCGAGGCGAACGAACTCACGGACGGCTCACAAGTCGCCGAGGGCAGTGCTGCTCTTTCCGCCAGCACCGTGTCATCTCACCCGGGCACCTCTAACGGCAACGCCGGCGAACCCCCGCACGAAGTCAAGAGCCTCTCGCGCGCTGAAGATGTCGCCCGTCGCGCCCAGGACTTCCTGCGCCGTATCGCCATGGGCAAGACGCCCGGTGAAGCGAACAAGTCCACTCACTCCACGAGCACGTTCTCCGCGGCACCGTCATTCACCCCTCCGCCGCCCCCGAGCACCCCCGCGCCCACAGCCCCCGCCACGACGCAGCAGTTCTACCAGCCCCACGCGGTCATCCCGACGACGCCCGGCGCTAAGCCTCATGTCAGCGCCACGATCGCCGACGTCCAGCAGCAGGCCGTTCAGACGCACACGGTGTCGCTCCACTCACCTCGCAACGTCCTGGCGTTCGTGGACGATGCCCCGCCTGAGCCCGTCGCTCCCGCGCCGATCAGCCCGGCCACCCAGCGGCTGCTGGGCGTGACCGAGACAAACCAGGGCATCCTCTTCGTGCAGCCGATGCACTCCGGCCGCTCCGTCGCCGTCGCGGGCACGTTCAACAACTGGTCGCCCACCACCCACACGCTCCGTCCCAACGCCGCGTTGGGCGTCTTTGAACTGTGCCTCCGCCTTCCCAAGGGCAAGCACACGTACCGGCTCGTGATCGACGGCCACTGGACCGCCGACCCGCACAACAACGCCGCCGAG
Organism: Phycisphaerales bacterium; assembly: GCA_036261855.1. GTDB lineage: Bacteria > Planctomycetota > Phycisphaerae > Phycisphaerales > UBA1924 > BJHL01. The sequence continues at coordinate 14,310 of DATAKA010000163.1, forward strand.
CCGAACCCCTTCGGCGAGGTGAACAGCGTGGTCTACGTCGGAGAGCGGGCCGCAATTGCCGTGGGGGCCTGAAGGCATGATCGCAGAACGCAGGAGGCGGGCGGATGTCGGACTATGACGCGCTGACAGACCTGTTCCTTTCCGATGGTGGCCCCGCGGTCAAGCCGCGCCCCGTCGCCACCCTCAAACTCACCGGGAACGGCGAGCACTGCCAGTCTCCGTCTTTAGGAGCCGAGGCGACACAGACCGCCGCTCGATCACGCGCGAACCGCGAGCTTGTCATCGAGGGCCTCATCCTCGGCCACCTCCCTGTTCTCGGCGCGGCCTGGGTCGCCCAGTACGCCAAGCACCTCGCAGAATCCACGCACGAACCGATCGCACTGGTCCGCCTTCAGGGTGGCCAGATCTCCATCGACGTGGTCACCGGCCGTGGCACCGGCGACCGCGTGAGTGGCATTGATAGCGAACGAGAAACGCTTGACGATGCTCTCGCCGCCGCGCGGATGCTCGCTTCCCGTTGGCTCGTCCGCGTGGACGACACCAGCGAGCCCGACCTCCTCGCGCTGGAGGGCCTCGCGGCCGTCACGCTCCTGACCGGCGCCGACGATGCCGCCATCGTCTCCTCGTACCGCACCATGAAGGGGCTCTGCTCGCTCACCAAGGAGGGCGAATCTCACGCGCCGGCGTTCAACCTCGCCATCATGGGCGCCGCTGACGACAAGGCCGCAGCGGCCGAAGCCAAGATCCGCCGCGCCGCGATGACATTCCTGGGCCGTGATGTGGACGCCACTGCCCGAGTCGCGAAGATCGGTGCCGGGTCCGCCACGCCCGTCTTCCGCGGCGAGTGGACCGGCGGTCTCTCCGATGCCTTGAGCGCGATCCGCAGTGCAAGCCCTGTAGAGCCCACCGCCCAGCCAACGCACGCAGCGCCTCTTGCCGCGCCACGCCCTGTGATGCAGGCAGTCCCTTCGTCATCACTTGTCGAGCCCAAGGCAACCATTGCCCCCAGCCCGATGTCTGGCGTTCAGACTGCCGCACCTCATTCTGAAACCGCTCCCGGTCTCCCCGACGGCCTCACACCCTTGGACTGCACCTGTCCCTCGGTTCCTAGCGTGCGTCTCGCGCAGGCCGCGGACGGCTCGCTGCACCTCATCGCCCTCAGCGGCTCCGACGGCGTGCGTGACCTCCTCGCCGCCGCCTCGTGGGCGGCCGAACACGCCAAACTCCTGAGCCTCGCGTTCCCCGGCGTCGCCATGAGCGCCGTCCAGTCCGGCCCCACGCTCCACCTGCTGACCACCGACGCCCGCACCGCCCGCCCGCTCCTCGACACCGCAGTGCGCGTGCACCTGGCAGTCGAGTTCGGCGGCACCACTGTCCTGCGACCCCTCAACTGACGGCGCGACCCCGGTTCCCGGACCGCCCGCACGTTCTCACGCCACAGGCTTGCCGCGACCGGTTCCCGTCCTAAACTCGCAGCCCACTCCCGGAGAGGTGTCCGAGTGGCCGAAGGAACGCGACTGGAAATCGCGTAAGCGGGCAACTGCTTCGAGGGTTCGAATCCCTCCCTCTCCGCTTGACGAACATGGCGGGATTTACCATGCGGAGAAGCCGCGCCACACTGAGGCGCGGCTTTTTCGTGGTGGGCAAGAACGCCTTGATTCTCAACGAGTTTCCACGCCCCACGGGATTCGAGAACGAGTCGTTTGTTCTGGATTTCGAGGTTCGAACCGACTTTCCTGAGAAAGTCGCGTTTTTCCGCGTCGGAACCTGTGGACGCGAGTTTTGCGGCCTGTTTGCTGGCTAAAACGAAGCGAATGGCCGGTTCGAACCAGTTTCCACGGCTCTCCTCGATTGAGGCTATCTGGTCCTTGCCAGCCTGCTTCTCCTGGATGAGGCGAGCCTTCGCCACCTGGAACTCGTCCAGAGAGAGGGCTTGAGACAGGTAGGCGTCGGTGAGTCGCTGCAGCTTGTCGTCAACGCCACGGAGAGCCGTCTGGACGGCTCGAATTGCGGATGTGGTGTCTTGGATGCCCCGGGTCTCTTCTTCGCGGATCGAGGCGATAAGCCAGTCTGCGGTCGCGTCAGGTAAGCCGAACGATCCAAGGGTTTGGGTGACCTGTCGTGAGACTTCCTCTTCGCGCACGTACGGCTGGGAACAGTCGTGCTTCACCCGCTTGGTGCAGCGGAGGTAGTTGTGGCCCTTCTGGGTCTCGGTCGTGATGAAGCAGCCGCATTCGCCACAGCGAAAGACCCCCCGATACAGGTATGGCTTGAAGCGTGACCTTCGGAGCTTGGACTTCTTCGCAATGACAGCCTGCACCTCGTCAAAGAGTTCCTTGGAGATCAAGGGCTCGTGCCTGCCTTCGTGAAGCTCGCCCTTCCACCGGATGATGCCGCAGTAGAGGGGCTGTCTGAGCACGAGGTGAAGCCGCGTGCGGGAAAGGGGTTCACCGTCCCGGGTCAGAAGCCCGATGTCCTTGGCAATCACCGTCATCTCGTCAAGGGTGTACTGGCCGGTGGCGTAGATACGGAAAAGCTCCCGGACGTGCGGCGCACGTTCGGGGTCGGGGTAGATGGTCTTGGTGAGGCGGTTGTTGAGGTACCCAATCGGGGTGAGAAGCGGCCAGATACCCTCGGCAACCTTGCGGCGATGGCCTCGCTTGATGTTCTCGCCTAGGTTGTCCACGTAGTACTTGGACTGGTTGAAGAGCGTCCCGAGCATGAACATTCCCGCCGCGGAGCGTTCAAAGGGGAAGGTCGGGAACTTCAGGTCGGCAAGGCTGCCGGTGTCCACAAGGTGGATAATTCTGCCTGCGTCTACGGCGTTGCGGGCGAGTCGGTCGGGATGCCAGGCCAGAATACCGCTCGCTTCACCGGCTTCGATGCGAGAGAGCATCTCTGAAAACACTGGTCGCCCAGGGACCTTGGCCGTCTGCTTCTCGATAAGCGTCTCAACGACCTGCAGATTTCTCGCGGCGGCAAGGTCGCGAAGTTCTGCAATCTGGTCTTCAATGCTCCGAGCCTGACGCGACGTGTCGTCGGTTGACTTGCGAGCGTACAGGAAGTACTTCGTGCCATCCATGGTACCCACAGTCTACCCGAAGATCACTTCGGCGCGAAGAGCAATTAGAGGGGGTTGTCGATCAACTGGGCAGGCTCGCTCTCAACTGACCGCAGGTCGCTCGCCGCGCAAGAGCGCTGCGACGGTTGCATGGGTCGCCGGATACATGGGCTCATTCGGGCTTGCTGACTTGGGGCGGGTTGGCGTGTGCTGACGGGTAGCCTTGAGAAGGAAGTAGTCCTTCTTCAGTTCTTTGGCAATCTGGAGTTCCGTCTCTACGCCCTTAGCCTGATGGGTCTGATCCCCGCACAGCACAATGACGCAATCGGAGAGATCAATGAGGCGTCGGGCCTCAGCGACCCACCTCTCCTGCAGAGCCTGCTGGATTGAGTTGTCCAGAAATGTGAATGGGCATTTGGGGTCGGCCGCCTGGGCGACCAGACCCTCTTTCACGTCCCTGTCTGCAATGTCAAAGGCGATGTACACTGTTTTCATCGTCACGTTGGCGCTCCTCGTAAGTGGCCCGGTCATTCGCTCGTCGTTCTGGTTCAGCATCACGGCCGCAGGGTAACCCATGCCAAAGCTACGCAAGTACAAGGTGTTCATCTCTCACTGCTGGGAGTATGACGCAAACTACCGCACAATGGTACAGTGGCTGAACGGCCAAACGCTGTTCAGATGGAAGAACCTCAGCGTGCCGGAAGAGTCGGCGCTGCGGACCGACAAGACGTTCGAGAAGCGGCTGCGCAAGCGGCTTGGAAGCGCCGATGTGATGCTGTTGATTGTCGGTATGGAGATTCCGCATCGCTACTGGATGCAGTGGGAAATCAAGTGGGCACGCATCCGGAGTATTCCCATTGCAGCCTTCATGCCGCACGGAGCGGAGCGTGTTCCGCTTCTGGTGCAGGAGGCTGGTTGTCCAATCCTCCGATGGCCACGGGACGCGGTGATTGCCGCCGTTCGTGCATTGTCAAAATAAGCGTGGTAAACTGCTTGGCAAGAGGAATCACCATGGCAAAGAAACGCGCTTTCATCAGCTTTGACTACGACCACGACGAAGGGGCAAAGATCATGCTTGCAGGGCAGGCCAAGTTGCCTGATACCCCGTTCGACTTTGTGGATGGCTCTGTGAAGGAGCATCTGAGTGGAGACTGGAAGGACAAAGTCCGGAGACGGATGGACAACATCGATGTCGTGATTGTGCTGTGCGGCGAGTGGACGCACACCGCCAGTGGAGTGGCCGAGGAGTTGGCCATCGCTCGCGAAAAAGGCAAGGAGTACTTCTTGCTTGCTGCTTACTCCGACAAGGTTTGTACGGCACCGACTTCTGTCTACGCGACCGACAAGATCTATCAGTGGACGTGGAACAATCTCAAGCTCTTGATAGCCGGAAACCGCTAATCGTCAGCACGAGCTAGAAACGTCCTTTAGAACGCAACCTGCGGTAGTGCTCGCCGAGTGCGGTCAGGCGACAGGCCTTGCTCTCCATCGCTGCATTCCACATGTGGGGGGTATCAACCGGTACCACCAGATTGACGCGGTTGAACTTCTGGAGCACTGCGAACTTGCGGTTGTTCTCTGGATTCGCTCGTGGCATGCCAGGCGTACGCCCTTCATCACGCGGCTCAAATGATGGGTCAAGTGGGTATTGGTGCCCGGCGGACGGGAAGAACTCGGTGATGCGCTGAAGTTCTGATAGGGAGACGCAGGGCTGCACCTTTCGCAGAGATACGAATCTTTTAACGTTGGTCTTAAAAACGGGTCGTTGCTCCCACATTCCGAGTGATTGGTCGATGTGTGCGTAGACACCGCCAGGTGTTACGTTGCCAATGAGGTCTGCTGCAGGGCCTTTCATCGCATCTACAAAAAGATTGGTGAAAACGCCTCCGTTGCTATCTTCCGTCGCGTACTGGTCGGCGGTGGAAGCGGTCAGAATCGTGAGTCCTTCCGACAATTCGGCACTGTACCGTGCGGTGGGCCTCGCGCCTGCTATCCCAGAGTGGCAACTGTCCAGGACGATGACTCTGTTCCTCGCCTTCGACTCGTTGGCAAACGTCAGCAGGTCGCCGAGGGGAAGGCCATCGTCTCCCGATCGGCACTCCGAGGTCAATAGGTATCCTCCTGTCGTTTCGATGTGCCCGTGACCGGCGAAGTAGAAGAGAGCTACTTCGCTGTCGTCCGCAAACAGTTCCCTCGCAGCATCCTTCATGGCGTTTCTAGTCACCAGGTCGGTTGGTCCCGTTCCTGAAAGTAGCTTTACGTCAAAGTTGACGGATCCGTCACTGTGCTCTTCAAGTACGCCCTTCATGGCGTAGGCATCGTCGACACACCCGTAAAGTGGCGATCCGTGTTGGTAAAAATTGATGCCGACAACAAGCGCTTTTCTCATGGAGGTCTCTCTAGGGGCGATTGACGTAGTTTACCATGTAGCGATCGGTGAGCGAAACCTGTGCAGCACGTTGTGCCCGACGTGTAGCACCTGTTCATGACCTTGATCCCTCTTCCTCGAATCCCGTGGGGCGTGGAAACTCGTTGAGAATCAAGGCGTTCTTGCCCACCACGAAAAAGCCGCGCCTCAGTGTGGCGCGGCTTCTCCGCATGGTAAATCCCGCCATGTTCGTCAAGCGGCGTCCACAGGACACCGTTCGAACAGGCTTTTGTCCTTGATCCGCGAGTTCTTCATGGCAAACCCGGGCTGGGAGGGGTTCC
>DATAKA010000028.1:0-25421 GCA_036261855.1 Phycisphaerales bacterium
CGGCAGAGGAGGCCGTGGCGGCAGAACCGGGCGCAGAGGCCGCGCAGGCCGCGGCTCCAGCGGAGGGAACAGCCCAGCCCGCGCAACCAACGGAGTCCGCGCCGGCACCGAAGCGTGAAGTGCTGCTGGGGCTGTGGGTCAGCGCCTACCCCGACTCCTCCCGGGCCCTCATCATCATGCCCGATGGCAAGTACCTGCACTCCAAGCCCGACAGCAAGGGCAAGTCCACGCAGACCGAGCGGGGCACGTGGAAGAAGGGCGAGAAGTCGCTCACGCTCCAGCCCGACCTCATCAAGATCATGGCCCCACCGATGCAGCTCATGAACGCGACGACGCGGTCGTTCGCGGTTCAGGACGGCGAGCAGGTGTGGGTCTACACGCGCCCGTAAACTCCCCCGATGCGCGTCTTCCTTGCAACCCTTAACCCCACGATTGGCGACCTGGAGGGCAACACGCGCCTCATGCGGGCGCTGTTGGACGATGCGCGGACTCAGCGGGCGGACCTTGTGGTTTTCCCGGAGTTGGCCGTCTCGGGCTACCCGCCGCGGGACCTGCTGACGCACGGTGGTTTCGTCGAGGCCTGCGCGGACGCGGCTCGGCGGCTGGGGGAAACAGGCACGCAGGGAATCACCGCCGTCTTCGGCTGTCCGCTGGCGGTGGACGGCGTGAACCCCAAGGCGGGCATCGCCAACGCGCTGGTGGTGTACCGTGACAATCGGCTCCTCGAGACGTACCACAAACGGCTTCTGCCCACGTACGACGTCTTTGACGAAGACCGGTACTTTGAGCCCGGTTCGCGCGCGGTGGTGATCGACGTCGCGGCGTCCTCCGGAACGCACAGGGTCGGCCTCACCATCTGCGAAGACCTGTGGAAGGGCCAGGACGCGGGATTCTCTTCGCGGTACAAGGATGTGCCAGACCCGGTGGCAGAACTCATTGCCCTGGGCGCGACGTGCATCATCTCGGCTTCCGCAAGCCCCTTCGTGCTCGGCAAGGGCCAGCGTCACGTGGCGATCCTCGCCTCGCACGCGGCCCGCCACGGCGTGCCGGTGATGTCCGTCAACCAACTGGGCGGCAACGACGACCTGGTGTTCGACGGCCACCGCTACGCGTTCGGGCCGGATGGATCGCTGGTGGCCAGCGGCGCGGTCTTTGATGCATCGCCCCTCGTGGTGGATTGTGCCGCGGAGGGCGGGCGAACGGTCGTCGCGTCCCACGCACCCGTCACCCCCCCACCGCCCGATGCACACCAGCTCTTCCTCGCCCTGCGCCTGGGCGTTCAGGACTACCTCCGCAAGACCGGATTCCGCACCGCGCTGCTGGGTCTTTCGGGCGGCATTGATTCCGCACTCACCGCCGTGCTGGCCGTCGCGGCGATCGGCGGAGAGAACGTACTGGGCGTATCGATGCCGGGCCCCTACTCCAGCACGCACAGCGTGACCGATGCGCACGACGTTGCGCGCCGCCTGGGCATGCAGTGCGTGGACGCCCCGATCGCCCTCGCGATGGACGGGCTCCGCGGCACGGTCGACCCCGTCTTCCGGTCCATCGGCCGCCCCACACTGGGCGCAACACTCCCGGACGTTACGGAGGAGAACCTCCAGTCCCGCATCCGCGGCACGATGCTGATGACGCTCTCCAACCGCACCGGTGCGATCGTGCTGACCACCGGCAACAAGAGCGAGACAGCGGTGGGCTACGCCACGCTCTACGGCGACATGAACGGCGGGCTCGCGGTGCTGAGCGACGTGAGCAAGCAATGGGTCTACGCCCTCTCACGCCACCTCAACGAGCACTGGCGCACGCTGCCGGGCCTCTCCCATTGCTCGCAGCCGCCGATCCCCGAGCCCAGCATCACCAAACCCCCGAGCGCGGAACTTCGGCCCAATCAGACAGACCAGGATTCCCTGCCGCCGTACGAAGTGCTGGACCGCATCATCGACCTGTACGTCGAGGAAAAATGCAGCGCATCACGCATCGTGGAAGAAACCGGCTTTGACCGGGCGCTGGTCCAGCGGATCACGCGGATGATCGACCTCGCCGAGTACAAACGTCAGCAGGCGGCGGTGGGCCTGAAGGTGACTTCGGTCGCGTTTGGCGCGGGCCGGCGGTACCCGGTGGCGCAGGCGTGGCGTTCCACGTAAGTTCGACGTTTACATTGCGCATAGATCGCGTCAAGAAGTCGCAAAAACGCCTGCTCTGCCAGGCTCTTCACGCTCGCTTCGCGCCGCCCGAGTCCCCCCTGGGTATTGTCCTCCTGATCCCGTCGAGAGAGCGGGACACACGGAATCTGTTGCACGAGGAGAGAGATATGAAGGCACTTTTCGCAGTGGCGGCGTTTGCCGCCGTCGCCGGGTCTGCGCAGGCGGGCATCCTGGGCCCCGGCGCGATCGCGTTCACCGGCTTCAACGCCGACGGCACCGACAACCTGGCGTTCGTCGCGATCCAGCCCCTGCCGGTCGGAACCGTCATCGGCTTTACGGACAATGAGTGGAACGGCACGGCCTGGGTGGACAGCAATGAGAACGGCTTCGAGCTGACCATCACCACGGCCGTGCCCGCCGGCGCGATCGTGCGCATGGACACGGTCGGCGGTGCGTCGATCACCGACGCGACCTCCAACTACGGCACGATCGCTGGCATCGCCGGCGCGGGCACGAACCTGGGCGTCAGCAACAGCAACGAGGCGATCTACGCCTTCATCGGCTCCTACGCGAGCCCGGTGAGCTTCCTCGCCCTTGTCGCCAACGACATCGAGGCCAACTCGGGCTCCATCGCGGGCACGGGCCTCGTCGCCGGCGTCACCGCGCAGTTCAACGTGCTGAACACCGCCGATGAGGACATCTTCGCGTACGTCGGCGCCCGCTCGGGCGCGGCCTCCTTTGCCGACTACCTGCCCCTCATCAACGGCGGCCTCTCCAGCGAGTGGATCAGCCAGGACGCCTCCGGCGACCAGAGCATCGACGGCATCGGCCCCGATGTTCCCTTCGACGGGACGGCCTTCACGATCGTGCCGACGCCCGGTGCGATCGCCCTGCTGGGCCTCGGTGGACTGGTCGCCATCCGCCGCCGCCGCTGAGTTGAACGGACACAGCGCTGCACACACCAACGCCCACGGGCTCACGACCCGTGGGCGTTGCGCATTTGCTACGCTTGGCGGCAGCACGCCCCGCACGCATGCCCACCGCCAGCGTCATCCTCTCGACCCACAACAGCGTCCGGTCGCTGGAGTACGTGCTGAACGGCTACGCCCGCCAGGACACCGGGGACTTTGAGATCGTCATCGCCGACGACGGCTCCCGCGATGAAACAAGGGAAACGATCCGCCGACTGCGGCAGGAACTGGGCCTTCCCATCACGCACGTTTGGCAGCCCCACCGCAGCTACTACGGCAAAATGGCGATCATGAACCGGGCGCTGGTCGCGGCAAGGGGTGAGTACGTCATCGCGGCCGACGGTGATGTCATCCCGCGGCACGACTTCGTGCGGACGCACCTGGACCTTCGGCGCACCGGCTGCTTCCTGGGCGGCGGGGACTTCCGGATGTCGGACGCCGCGACCAAAGCGCTGACGATTGATGATGTGCGTTCCGGCCGCGCCTTTGACTATGCGTTCCTGCTGACGATCGGCCAGACGCCGACGCGCCGGCGCATCAAGCTCTGGCGGCGTTCGTTCGTGACCGAGATGATGGACGCGCTGAATGTTTCCCGTGCCCGGTTCACGGGCAGCAACGCCAGCGCCTGGAAGGCGGACCTGCTGAAGGTGGGTGGCTGGGACGAGTCGTACCGCTCACCCGGGAAGGACGACACCGACGTAGGCGTGCGCCTCAACCACATCGGCGTGCGGGGCAGGCACTCACGCTACAACACCATCTGCCTGCACATGGAGCACGGCCAGGGCAACTACAACGCCGAGGGCAAGCGCCGCAACATGGAACTGCTCACGGAGACGCGCAAAAAACATCTGGCGCGTGCCCGCATCGGCATCGAAGCGATCAAGGACGGGGACCACACGAGCGACCACGGCCCGTGAACACGATCCGCCGATTTCAGGCCTTCTTGCCGCGCTTCCACGCGTTATCCGCGCCCTTCTTCGCCGCGGCGAGAGACGCCTTCAGAATGGCTGATACCTGGCGTGATTCCGCCTGCTCCACGCTGCGCACCTTGACGTGCCGCATGGTCTTTCCGATCCCCTCGAGGACGCCGTCCGGGTCGGGCACGCTGGTGCCGTTGCCCACATACAGGTTCACGCGGTCCTTGCACTCGCCGATCGCGAAGAGGTCGTGCCCATCCACCACGTAGCTCGCGTGACCCCACGAGACCTTTGCGTCAACTTTCTTCGAGAGCCTCCGGATCGCGCCGTCCACCGCCCACGCGATGGACCGGATCGGTTCGGGCATGCGGCTGAGGGCGACCTCAACCGGCGCGCCCAGGTCCGCGCGCGTGCCGTACTGCTTCTGCCCGGTCTTTGCGTCGACTTTCTGGTGTGAGAGGTCGGCCTTGCGCGGGTCGAGTTTGGAACGAACGACGCGTCGCGCCGGAGGCGACTTCGCAGAACGGGGTGTTCGTGCCGGCTTCGTGCGCACCATCACACCTCCTCATTCACTGAGGCCGGCAGGGACACGGCCCCGGGACATGCCAACGACTTCAAGAACTGCCACCCCGCATGCGGTCCAACCCCTCCGGGAACGGGTACGACGGGAAGACGCCCACGTGCCCCACGCGCCACATGCCGGTGCTGGCGTAGACATCGCCGCGGAAACCCGATTCGTACATCGTGCGCAGGACCGCTTCGAAGCTCGGCTCCTTACCGTCCTTGGCGACCAGCTTGTTCGCCTTGGCGTTGAGGAACGAGACACTGGCGACGGGCAGGCGGTCGCGCCGCCCGCGGAGCATCTTGGTAACGGTGCGGAACCCGCGCTCCAGGTCGTGCAACGTGAAAAAGTCACGCCCCTTCGGGCGGAGGATGGCGAGCACCAGCAACGCGTCAAGGTCGAACTTGAGCACGTACGGCTCCTTATCGCTGCCGGCGAGCGTGCCCGCGCTCTGCTGGAACACGTGGGCGTAGCTGGTCACGCTCTGGTGGGTCCACTGACTGGCGTCCACGAGGTTGCAGACCTGGCTGATCACCCCGTGCGAGTTGTCAACATCGTTGACGCCACAGATCACGGTGCGGTAGCGCCCGTCCAGCAGGTCGCGGAGCAGGTCCTGCCCCCACATGATGCGGATGCGCTCGGACATGTCCTCCGGGCGTTCGATACGGGACTCACCGCTGGGGAGCAGAACGACTTTTTCAGTGGCGCTGTCGGCCGCGATGAGGTTGTCCGCGTCCTCCTCGTAGAGGCGGATGGCGGGCGCGGGCTTCTTTGCAGCAGTCGGAGTACGCATGAAACACCTCCGTTCTGCGGAAGTCTACGCGCGTTTCACGGGAGTTGCCCCGCACTCGACCCGCCGAGCACCGCGCGATATCCCGGACACCGAGGGGGCAACTCACACCGCGCGGTACCACATCGCCACCCGCCCATCCACCACCTCAACCGTCGTCACCGAGACGGTCCGGTATCCCGGCCGGCGCATCAGCACGCTCCGATCTGGTCGGTCCGCCCACGAGTGCCCGTGGAACGCGTCCTGGGCCGCGGCACTCGCCGCCGTGCGCACAATCTCATCAAACAACGGCAGGCGCACCTGCACAAGGTGATCCCCAAGCCCGCTCGACGCGAGACACAAGGGCGCGGCGAACTCCTCGATGACCAGCTCGCGCCGGTCCCATGCGCACACCACTCCCCGAACCACCCCCGCGCCCGCCGCGCTCACCACCAGGCGGAACGGTGCGAACTGCTGGGTGTCTATCGCCCGCACGAGATCCACGCCGTCCCGCACGCTTGCCACATGGGCAATCGCCGGGATGATGGCCCCCCGCGACCGCAGCCCGCTCGGCAGTTCGGGCTTGGGGTCCATGTTCTTGTTGAGGATCGCGAACGCGACCCCCCTCTCGTTGGCCGCGACCCATGTGCCGCCGCCGACCGGGTCCACGGGCCAGATGCCCTTGGTTGCGTGCTGCCCCGCGCGGGCGACGCCGAGTCCGATCCCGCCCGATGCTCCGGCGTGGTGACCGACTGGACTCAGATCAAACCAACGCGGCTCCAAAGCCGCCGCCCGCACCGCGGACTCATCGCGATTGATGACGAGCCTCAGCCCCGGTGCCGAACCACCGCTGCTCAGAGCAATGATCGACAGCGTGCACACTACCGCGCGCCGCCCGGCCGCCCATCCGCACCGGCCTTCACGACTTCGTGGTTGATCGTGGACGGTGCCTTGCCGAAGTCGGCTGATGCCTCGACCCCGAACTCGCCGGCGATCGCCCGCATCATGGCCTGGTGGTGCACCGCGTGGTGGGTCGCGAACGCCAACTCTCTCGCGAGTGAGGACACCAGTTCGGTCTCTGCGCCATCGCCGGAGACCATGACCCGTACCCGCACCGGTGCGTGCATGTCCCGCTCCGCGAGCGACGCGATCTCCTCGGCCACGCCCGTGAGCGTGCGGCGGGCCGAGTCGCGGCAGTTTTCCATGGGCACATCGCGCTCGCGATGGTCGTAGTCGATGACCGTGGCGTCCCGCCGGCCCCGCAGGATCGCGCTGTAGTGATCCACCACGTGACGGAGGTGCTTCCCCACCGTCCCGCCCGGCATGACCTGGCTTTCGGCCGTGTAGACGGCGTCGGGCACATCGCCCACGAATGTGGTGCACTGGGAGAGCAGCACCCGAGCCGCGTCCACGACGATGCAGGGGTTGCACACCGGCCTCACCTCAACAGCTCTGCGTTCACTCTGCATACCGCGGTCCTTTCACGCCCGTGCGGCGAGGGTTCACGTTATCCCGTTGGTTGCCGCGATGGCCCGGATCGCCTCCACAATCTCGCGGGAGTTGGCGCACCGGGGGCACTTGTGCTGGCCCCCGAGTTTGCCCCGGCTCTCCAGCCAGCGGTGGAACGTTCCGGCGGGCACCGGCGTGATGGAGGGCTCCACCATGCCGAAGCCGTCGGTGCGTTTGGTCGTGTAGTCAACGTTCTGTTTCTTGAGGGACGCGTCAAAGGCATCGCGGAACGCGCGGATCACCGCCGCGTCCACTCGCCCGTCGCCCGCCTCGACCACGAGCTCAAGCCCCGCGCGGGTGGATTCCGACGGGTAGACCGGCGCTGCGGTGAACTCCCCCACCATCAGCCCGGTCTCACGGCTGGCGTCGGCCACGGCGTTCTCGATGTGCTCGACGATGAGGTTTTCACCGAAGGCGTTCACGAAGTGGCGGTGCCGACCGACGATCCTCAGCCGCGCGGGCCCGTCGCCCCCGCCGCCGCCCAGGTGCAGCGGCTTGTCGGGGATGGTATCAAATTCGACGACGTCGCCCAGCACGTAGCGCCACAGCCCCGCGCACGTGGACAGAACCACCACGTACTTCTGGCCCTTCTCCACTTCCCAGCAGGTGCATGCGCGGGGGCTTGTGCTGTTGATCTCTTCGAGCGGCACAAACTCCGCGAAGGTGCCGATGTCGGTGAGCAGGCGCAGGCCCGGGTCGCCAGCCTTGTCCTGGATGGCGATGAACCCCTCGCTCGCCGGGTAGAGCTCCAGGCGGCACGGGATGTCGCCGCCCGTCGCGCTGCCCGAGTAGATCTGCCGGACTCGCGGGTCAAAGGGCGCGTACTTGACGCCGCCGTGGACAAAGACCTTGAAGTTGGGCCAGACGTCGGTGATGACATCGGCCTTGCGGCCCTTCTCCCGGGCCAGGGCCAGCACGCGCTCAAAGAGGACCAGGCCCCAGGAGCACATGCCGCTCACCATGCGGACGTCCTCGTCCAGGCAGCGCTGCGCCATCGCCTCGATCTTGCTGGGCCAGTGGCTCATCAGGGCGATCTGCGGCCCCGGAAGGTAGATCTCGCTGAGCGGCCAGCGGATGAGCGGCGTCACCAGCGCCGAGAGGTCGCCCGTGCGGATGCCGTGCTCGTTGGGCGTCAGGTCCGTCGAACCGCCAAGAAACAGGCTCTTGCCCGCGAGCATCCGCGGCAGGCTCACGCCGAAGCGGTGCAGGTTCGCGAAGATGTCCAGCGACGCCAGGAAGTTGCTGCGGAGCATCTCGCGGCTCACCGGGATGAACTTGTCGCCCGCCGTAGTGCCGGACGTCTGCGCGAAGTCCTGCACCCGCCCCGTCCACAGCACGTCGGCCTCGCCGCCCTCACGCATCCGACGGATCTCGTTCTGGTACGCGTACCAGTCCGCGACGGGCACCTCCGCGCGGTACGCGTTGAGCAGGTCCGGCTGGTCGAGCGCGGCGAGGCGGGCGAAGCCGTGCTTCCTGCCGATCTCGGTGGCGGAAGCCTGCCGCAGGAGGTTCCGGAGCTGCGCGAGCTGGATGCCCGCGCTGTTCTCCTGCCAGTGGCGCGTGTGCGACAGCAGCGAGACGCGCCCGGCCAGGTACGTGCGCAGCCCAGCGCCCACGAGGCTCGTCCAGCGGTACGCGGGCGAAAAAGTGATGCGCCGGTCACTCATGGCTGTCGGTGCGGACGCCTACTGCGCATCCAGGAATTCGTTGAGGGCCCCGGCAAACACGTCCGCCGCCTCGATCATGGGGGCGTGCCCGCAGTTGTCGATCCAGACGACACGGCTGCCGGCGATCCTGCGGTGGAACTGCTCGCAGGCCTCGGGCGGGGTCACGATGTCCTGGCGGCCCCAGATGATCAGTGTCGGTGCCTTGATGGAGCCGAGCTGGTCGCCCATGTGGTTCCGGCGGGCGGTGCGCGACAGCCGGACCATCGCCCGCGCCTTGTCCCGCTGCGACAGCTCGCCAAACGCACGATCGACGTCGCCCATGTTCATCTTGGACTTGTCGTAGAAAAGCTCGCCGATCTTGCGCTCCAGCCACTCACGGCTGGGACGGATCTGGACGTCGCTCACCATCGACTTCTCGATCAGGCCGCTGGCGCCCGCCAGCACCAGGCCCCGCACCAGTTGCGGGTGCTCCACCGCCAGGCGGGTCGCCACGTGCCCACCGAACGAGTTGCCCACCAGCACCGCCGGGGCGTTGAGGTACGACCGCAGGAACCGCGCGGTCAGTTCGGTTGCGCCCTGGATGGAGCAGTCATCCCCCGTCAGGTCCAAGAGGGGCATTTCCAGCATGATGCACCGGCAGCGGTGCTGGACGGCGGCCACCACGCCCTCCCAGTGGTCGTTGAGGCCCACGAGACCGTGCAGGAAAACCACCGGCACGCCCGAGCCCACATCCACGACCCCGGCGGTCACGGGTACCCCCTCCATGCCGACCAAGGGCACGGTGGTGCCTTGGCCGATGGGCTTGGCTGCCGTGGGGTTGGTCGCGGGGGTCGGCGTCATCGTGCTTCGCGGCTGGGTGACTGTTGGGGCTCTTCCGCCGCCTGTTTCAGGCATTCGCCTGTGGCAGGACGGATGATAACCGGACGGGGGCGCGGCCGCGCGGCCCGGCGGGGTGGCTGTCGGTTATATGTTAGCCATGACTAAGCGTTTCGGAGGGTTGGTCCCGCCACGACCCCTTGGACCGGCGGGCGGGCGCGAACGCGAAGACGCTGGCCACGGTGCCCAAGAGCCCGGCGAATGCGGCGAGGGGCAGCGTCCAGCCCGCGGCGGCGATGGCGTTGCCAAAGAAGTTGTGGGTCGGGCCGATCTTGCCGGCCTGGGGCATGGTCTGGAGGGCCGCTTGGAATTGCCAGGTGTTTTCGTGCAGTTCGCCCGGCTTGGGCTCCTGCACGCCACGGGTGGTTGGGTACTTCAGACGCTCGTGGCGGTGGATGGTGCCGTCGGGCATCAGTTCGTAGAAGTCGAAGGACCAGCCCTTCTTCCAGACGCTGCCCCAGGTGGCCGGGTCGCTGCCGGGGCGGGGGATGCGGGTGGCGAGGATGAGGCGCCTTTCCAGCGTGTCGTCGTCGATCCTGCGTTGCCACTCGGCGTAGGGCATGCCGCCCAACGGAGCCATGAGCAGCACGCGGAGCCAGTCGTCGTGCGCGAGCATGTCGGGAAGGCGCCAGCGGGCGCTCCCGGGCTCGGGCGGGATGGCGACGGGGATCCTGGTGGTGGCGTCCCCATAGTGGACGACGAGCACGGGGGACACAGGGTCCGTCAGATCGTCCTCGAATCGGACGACCCGGCCCTGGAAGGAGAACTCGCGGTTCAGGATGCGGCGGAAGGCGTAGACCTCCCGCTTGTTGTTCTCATGGAAGTCGGTGATGCGGCGGGCCATCAGCGCGCCCGATGCGAGCATAACGAGGAAGCACACGAGCGCAACCACACCCCACCGCAGGTTGCCTGCGCGTCGGGTTGGCGTGTGCTTCTGGATCGCTTCTGCCACGATGGAGGGTCCCCCGATCCTGCCTGCTAGTGGCCACCGGCGGGCGCGGCGTGGTTGTCCGCCGGAGCGTGCGGGGCGGCGTGATCGCCCGCGTGGTCCGCGGCATGCACGGTGACGCCGCGCGGCGCGCGGGACTTGGAGGCGTTCGAGTACGGCGAGTCCGACGCGCCGTGCCCGTGGTCGTGCCCGTGCAGTGTCGCGGCTTCGATTTTCGCGAACTTCTCGGGGCCCCACAGGGTGATGGCGCGGTCGCGGGCGGCCTGTGTGATGGGCTTGCCGTTGGCCTGCGACACCATGAAGCCGGTGCCGCCCTTGACGACGGTCTGTGCCTTCCACGGAGTCACGCGGTCACGGGTGAAGAGGTCCAGACCGGAGAAGAACAGGAACAAGCCCACCGCGAAGAACGTGAAGAGCATGACAACGGTGTTCATTTTGTTGTCGTACCGCAACTGCATGAAGATCGCCATGACGAGCACGGCCTTCACCGTCGCGATGCTCATGGCGATGGCGATGTTGACCCAGTGGGGCAGGATGATGTTGAAGTAGCCCTGGATCCACACCTCAAGCTGGGCCAGGCCCACCGTGAGCACGGTGAAGAACAGCAGGATGGCCAGCACCGTGGAGAGGGTGATGGGAGGGATGATCGGGTGCCCGTGGTGCTTCTCACCGTGCGGGTTGGATTCATTGAAGTGATGGGCTGCGTGTGCCATAAGGAGTCTCAGGGGCAGTAAGGCATTCGGCATTCGTTCAGGCCGAAAATCGCTGGATCACGGGGTTCTAGTGGATCAGGTACAGCAACGGGAACAGGAAGATCCAGACAAGGTCCACCAGGTGCCAGTAGAGGCCGGTGCACTCGACGAAGGTGTAGTGGGTCGGGCCGTAGCAGCCCTTGCCCGCGCGGTACCAGGCGCGGGCGATGAGCGTCATGCCGATGATGACGTGCAGGGCGTGGATGGCCGTGCCGCAGTAGTAGATGCCCCACCAGAGCGGCATGTGCGGGCTCTGCGCGAAGGGGTAGTCGAACCACTTGCCGGGCCGCTTGCCGCCGTAACCCTCCACGAACTGGAGGAGTCCGCCGAACTTCGCCTGGGCGGCGTCGATCTCGCCGTGGTGGTGGCTAAGGGCAGGGTCAAAAGACAGGAAGTAGCCCGTCCACTTGGGCATGTACTCGAAGCCGAGCTTGGCAAACAGGAAGAAGAGGCCGCCCAGGAACGTGATGAGCAGGAGCTGCCGGGCGAGCTTCTGCTTGTCTACCTGGAAACAGTAGATGCTCATCGCCATCGTCCACGACGAGATGAGGAGCACGACGGTGTTGGCGCCGCCGATCTTCCAATCCAGCAGGCGCGAGCCCTCGGCCCAGGCCTCGGGGTACATGGCGCGGAAGATCGCGTAGCCGCAGAAGATGCCGGCGAACAGCAGCACTTCGGTCGCGAGGAAGAGCCAGAAGCCGAACTTGCTGGCCTCGAACTCGTCGTCCGCCGAGCGCCAGTGGTGGCCGGGGCGGTAGAGACGCCACTTGGGGAGGGACTCCCCGGCGAGCGGCTTCTGTGGGTTCATCGTCGTCATGGATCACCGGTTCCTGAGGGAGTGTGCTCGGTCGTGTCTGTCGGAGTTCAGTGCCCGACCGCCGCGGCGACGCGGAGGTTCTCGGCGGGGATGGGGTAGTCCTTGGGGTCCCAGCCCGGGGGGACGGTGGTGTCGTAGTCGTACGGGCCGTGCTTGCAGAGAGGCTCGTGTTCGAAGTTGTGCTCGCTGGGCGGCGTGGAGGCTTCCCACTCCATTGTCAGGCCGCCCCAAGGGTTCTGCGATGCCTTCCGGCCCACCACCAGGGAGTGCAGGAAGACCAGCAGGTGGAGGAGGAAGCCCACCAGCAGGATGTACGAGCCGATTGTGCTGATGCGGTGGTAGTCCTGAAACTCAGGAATGAAAGACGCGTACCGGCGGGGCATGCCGCGGACGCCCAGGAAGAACTGGGTGAAGAACGTGACATTGAAGCCGATGAAGACGATGATGGCCGCGGTCGTGGCCCAGAACTGGTTGTACATGCGGCCGAACATCTTGGGCCACCAGTGGTGCAGGCCGGCCATGATCGCCATGATCGTGCCGCCCATCATGACGTAGTGGAAGTGGGCGACGACGAAGTAGGAGTCGTGGAGGTGCAGGTCGGTGCTGAGCGTGCCCAGGGGTAGACCGGTCAGGCCGCCGATGCTGAACAGGAAGAGGAAGATGAGGGCGTAGACCATCGGCGTCGTGAAGGAGATGCTGCCCTTGTAGAGGGTCGCGATCCAGTTGAAGACCTTCACGGCGGTGGGGATGGCGACGAGGAACGTCAGGCCGCTGAAGACGGCGCTGGCGACCTCGCTCATGCTCGTGAACATGTGGTGGCCCCACACGATGAACGACACGCCGGCGATGCCCAGCGAGGAGTACGCGATCGCGCGGTACCCGAAGATCTTCTTCTGGGAGTGCACCGCCAGCACGTCGGAGATGATGCCCATGCCAGGCAGGATCATCACGTACACGACGGGGTGGCTGTAGAACCAGAAGAAGTGCTGGTAGAGCACGGGGTCGCCGCCCAGGGCGGGGTCAAAGATGCCGACGTTGAAGAGACGCTCAAAGATGAGCAGGAGCAGCGTGATGCCGATGACCGGTGTCGCCAGCACCTGGATGACGCCCGACGAGTACACGGCCCAGACGAAGAGCGGCATGTCGAACCAGCCCATGCCCGGGGCGCGAAGCTTGTGCACCGTCACCACGAAGTTGAGGCCCGTCAGGATGCTGCTGAAGCCTAGCACGAACGCCGCCGTCACCATGAAGACGACGCGCCAGTGGTTGGGGTCCGTCGTCGTCGAGTATGGGGTATAGAACGTCCACCCGGTATCAACACCGTTGCCGATGATCGAGCCCACGGCGAACATGGACCCGATGACGTAGATGTACCAACTCAGGAGGTTGAGCCGCGGGAACGCGACGTCCTTGGCCCCCAACATAAGTGGCAGGAAGAAGTTGCCTAGGCTGGCTGGGATGCTGGGCACGATCACCATGAACACCATGATCGCGCCGTGCAGCGTGAAGAAGCGGTTGTACCAGTCGTTGCCTGTTGCGACGCTCTTGGCGTCCGCCGGGGCCAGCAACTGACCCGTGATCGTCCCGGCTTCCGTCGTGCGCGTGGGCGTCCAGAGCTCAGTACGGACCACCAGCGCGGCCACGCCGCCCAGGAAGAACATGAACAGGATGGCGAACAGGTACATCACGCCGATCTTCTTGTGATCGACGGTCGTCATCCAGTCCCACACCGTGGTGATGAACCCGCCCTTGGGGGTCAGGTAACTACCTCCGTGGTGGGCCCCGTGTGCTGCTGCGTGCGCCGCGCTCATGGCTGTCTCCGTTCCAAACTGGCTCCGGCCGCTCGTGGCGAGTGCCGGTGGGTGTGCGTGACTCTCTGCGGACTTACTTCTTCTCTGCTTCCCCGGTGGCCGGGGCGGGGGCGGACTCGGGGGCGGCCGCACCGCCCTTGTTGCTGATCGACTTCATGTACTCGATGACGCCCAGGACGTGCTTCTCCGGGAGCAGGTTCTCCGACCAGGGGGTCATCTGATTGGTGTAGCCCTTGCGGATGTGCTTGCCGGGCTCGCGGATCGACTCGCGGATGAAGTTGTCGTCCGCGACGAACTTGCTGCCGTCGGTGTATTCGTGCTCGTTGCCGTACAGGTTGCGCCACTCCGGGCCCGTGTTCGCGCCGTCGATGTTGTGGCACGAGGCGCACTTGGACTTCCAGACGATCTGCCCAATCTCCAGGGGCGTCTTGCTGCCGATACCGATGCTCTCCAAGTACTCCGGGAAGTACTGCGGCGGGATGACGCGGATAATCGCCGCCATCTCCGAGTGTTCGGTGCCGCAATACTCTGCGCAGAAGACGTGGTGCTCGGTGTACTCCACGCCCGCCAGCGCCTTGTTGTACAGGTTGCCGGCAAACTCACGGTACTTGGGGTCGTTGTCGGCCAGTTCCTGCGTCGCGGGGTACGTGTGCACCGTCTCACCCTCGCGCGGCTTGTCGAAGTTGATGGTCATGGTCGTGTAGCGGTTGGGGATCACGTCCTGCTTGAGGCGCAGGTCGGGCACCCAGAAGGCGTGCATCACGTCCATGCTGTTCATGCGGAGCTTGATGGGCTGCTCCGCCGGCACGTAGAACACCGGCACCGGGCGGGCGCCGATTACCGTCTGCGCGGTGCTCTCAGCCCCGTTGGGGTACTCGATCTTCCACGACCACTTCCAGCCCGTCAGGTTCATCTCCACGGCGTTGCCGGGCGACACCACGCGGTCCATGTACGAGTGGAAGCCGCGGAAGAAGATGTACGCGAGGAAGAGCGTCGGGATGATCGTCCACGCCAGCTCGAGGGGCACGTTGTGGGCCGCGCTGCGCTGGGCGATCACGCGGGGACGGCGGCGATAGGCGACCACGAAGTACGCCATCAGCACCATCAGGAACACGAACCACGCCACGCAGAACCACCACAACCACATGTACATGTCGTCGGCTTCCTGCGCGGAGGCCGACGCCGCGGGGCCGCCGAACCACTGCTCGTGCCAGAACCTGTTGCCAAAAACGTTCAGCAACAGGCTGTCACCCAGGCCGCTCATGTTGAGAATGTTGCTCGTCACGTGCATCAACTCCCGACTTTCCTGACCGATCCCCCCACCGCCGTCCAACCCTGTGTTCCGTCCCGAGTCGCGCCGGCTACGCCGCCGCAACCGCCTGCCGGGCCGCCGCCTCCCGACGCTTGCGCCGCACACGCTCACCCGCGATGAGCACGCAGAGGAACGTGGTGAGCGCGATCAGCGTCAGCACGCCGCCCAGTTGCATCACGCGGAACGCCTGCAGCGTGTACGCACCCTTCTTGGGGTCGTACATGTAGCAGAACGCCATGAGCCGCTCACCCACCGACCGCACCAGCTTGCCCTCGCTCGCCTCCATCAGCGCCATCTTCACGGTCGCCGGCTCCTGCGAGAAGCCGTAGAGGTAGCGGCTGATGGTGCCATCCGGAGCCACCAGCGCGACCACCACGGGGTGGCTGTACTCGTTGTTGCCCAGCAGCTTGTACTTGTACCCCATCGCGTCGGCCAGGTGCCGGATATTGCTCGCGTCCGACACGTGGTACGCGACGCCCGCATCCACCGTAGCGGCGTCGGCCTGGCCCTCGGCGGAACGCGCGTAGAACGCGAGGTCAAACTCCCGCGCGGCCTCCGCCGCCTTGGGCACCTCGCCCGCGTCGAAGCTGAAGACCAGAAGGCGGTAGTCCTTGCCGAGCGTGTAGTCCACCTTGTCGAGCGTCTGGACCAGCTTCTCGCGGATCAGGCCGCACACCACCGGGCAGCGGTAGTAGCCCAGCACGATGATCGCCGGACGGTGATCGCCCTCGCCGCTGCCGGCGGAGCCTTTGAAGTAGTCGTGCAGCGTGACGGCCTTGCCCTTGCTGTCCGTGAACTGCAATTCCAGCGGCAGCGGGTGGCCCACGCGTTCCTCGACATCGACGCCGCGCTGCTCCATGGGCACCGGCGGCTCGGGCGGCTTCGGCAGCTCCTGCTGCTGGGCGAAGCCCGTGACGGCCACGCACGCGCACACCAACGCCGCGAGCCATGTGGCCCGGCGGGGAGTGGAGATGGGCGTGGGGAGGTTCATGCTTGCCGCGTGGAAGACTCTGGAAAACGGCTTACTTGCCGGTGTGGCCCGCGGGGAGAGTGGAGCCGAGTTTCACGGCTCCGGACTTGTACTGGTCCACGACCTGCTTCATCGCATCGCTGATGGGCCCCTGCACCTTGCCCCCGGCAAGGCCGGTGAAGCGGGTGGGCTTGCCCTCGGTGGCCAGCCGCTCCTGCGTCGCGAGGCGGTAGGACAGGTAGTCGCTGGACATGGACGTCTCGACGTTCGCGGCCCGCATCTTGGTGTTGTAGTGGTTGAAGTACACCATGATGAACGCGATGGACGCGACCACGAAGACGATGATGACGACGAACCACTTGAGGATGATGCCGGTGTTGACCTGGCCGGTGTGCTCCTCCTGGGGCTCACCCTCCACGTTGTCGTGGTGGTGCCACTCGTCCACGTGTTCCTCATGGCCGTGCCCGTGAGAGCGGAGGGGCTTCTGGTTGTTCCACTGCTCCAGCATGTCGTCACTCCATCAGATCTGTTCGCCGGCCGCGGCCTGCCGGACGACAGGGGGAAGAGGTCATTCCGAAACACCCATCACACGTAGTTGCGGTGCGCGAGGCCTTCCTCGATGTAGGGGTCATTGACCGCCACCAGCAGGCCGCTGGAAACCTTGCGGACCAGGAACCCCGCGAACAGCAGCATCACGCCGACGATCCCCAGGAGGTCGAGCCACAGGCCGCTGAGCCCCGGGTCGGTGCCACCGGCGTAGGTCATGGGCCGCACGATCCAGTACATGTCCGCCACGTGCACGATCACGAACCAGATGCACGCGAGGGAGATGAGGTTGACGTTCTTCTTGATGACGCGGGAGATGAGGTACACGAAGGGCAGGCCGAAGTGCCCGATCATCAGGAAGACGCCCAGGGCCTTCCAGCCCGGGCCGGAGCGGTGCACGTAAAACGCCGTCTCCTCGGGGATGTTGGCGTACCAGTAGAGGAAGTACTGGCAGAAAGAGATGTATGCCCAGAAGACCGTGAAGCTGAACATCAGCTTGCCCAGGTCGTGGAAGTGCTCGCTCGTCACCGCGCCATGCACCTTGTTGGCCTTCACCAGGCGGGCCAGCACGAACGTGACGACCGCCACGCCGCTGAACGCCGAGCCCGCGAAGTAATACACACCCCACATGGTGCTGAAGAACGCGTAGTCCAAGCTCATGAGGTAGTCGAACGAGCAGAACGCGATGGACAGGGCGAACAGGGGCATCGCCCACGCGCACATGAACTTCGCCTTCGCCGAGAGCGCCCGGTCGCCCGTCGCGTCCTGCTGCAGGCTCAGCGACCGCAGGCGGGTGACCAGGAACGTCCAGAACACGCCGTAGATGGCCGTGCGGAGCAGGAAGAAGATCGGTAGCGCCCCCTCCTCCGCATGGCTGGGCCAGTAGTAGTACCCGCCCTTGGCCTGCAGCACGGGGCTGTGCATGTGCGCGTCCTTCAGCCACGCGAACTGCACGCCGCCCTGCGAGAGCTCGACGCCCAGCAGCAGCACCAGCAGGCCCCACGACCACGGCAGGAACGCCGCGACGTTCTCAAACTGGCGGCGGAGCGTCGCCGTCCAGCCCGAGCCCATCAGGTGGAACACCATGAGAAAGAACAAAGCGCCGATGCTGATGGCCGTGACGCTCATGACGCCCACGTACACCGCCGCGAGGGCGTGCACCAGCGGCATGTTGCCGGCCTTCGTGAAGCCGATGCCCAGGGTGGCGAGGATGCCCACCGCGCCGGCAACCATCATGCCCATCGAAAGGCCGCCGCCAGCGCCGGGCGCGAACGTGATGTTGTCGTTGCGCAGCGCGGGGTGGTGCGATGGAGCGTGCGGGATTGCGGTCACTTGCCACCTCCAGTCGCGGGGGTCGTTGCCGCCGGCGCCGCCGCGGCAGGGGCCGGGGCGGCCGCTTCGGCCTTGCTCATCTGCTCACGCACGCGGGCGCGGTCCGCCTCGGGCACGCTGTCGATCGTGTGGTTGTGGCTCTGCTGCAGGGCACGGATGTACGCGATCACACGCCACGTGTCCTCGACGGACAAGGCGTGCTTGTACCCGGGCATCAGCGAGTTCACGTAGTCGGGCTTCTCCGGCGGGCCGCTGGGCACGCCGTTGCGCGCCGTGAAGAACAGGTAGCCGTCCAGGCCCTGCACCACCGTCTTGTCGGTGTACTTGGGGTCGTGGAAGCTGGGCACGGGCTTGGACCACTGCTTGCCCACCATGCCCTGGCCGTCACCCTCGTAGCCGTGGCAGACGCCGCAGTAGATGTTGTACCGCTCTTGGCCGCGGAGCAGGTCCGCCTCGGTGAACGCCACGGGCGCCTTCTCCAGGTACTTGTCCCCGTCCTTGCCCGTGTAGTACCCCGGGTTTTCCTTCAGAAGGTCCGCCCGCTGCTGGGCGAACGCGCCGGCCCAGTCGTGCCCATCGGGCACGAAGGGCTGCCGCCCGAACGCCACGGCGTGCTCCGGGGGCTGGCGCATCGTGCGCCCGTCCACGAAGAACTCGCTGTGCGTCTGCGGGTTCCACTTGGGCGCGTCGTCCAGGTCAGGGAAGAACTGACGCGGGGGCTCCTGCGTGCGGTCGCCGCGGCAGCCGACCGCAACGCCAACCACGCACGCGAACGCCGCGGCGATCAGAGAACGAGTTGTTGTGTCCATCTTCATGCTTTCACCAGTGCCCAGCGCCTGATGTCCAATGCCTCTGCTTACTCTTCAACCAGTTCAATGCTCGTCGCGCCGGCCTTCTGCAGCAGGTCGCGCGTGCGGTCGGGGTCGAACTTCGGGTCCTTGGCCTCGATGGCGACGAAGAACTTGTCGTCGCTGCTGCCCAGGAACCGCTCCTTCTTGATCAGGGGGTGGTACCACATCGGCAGCTTGTTCAGCGCGATCATGCCCAGGAGCGCCGTGAACGCGCTGAAGAGCACGCCCAGCTCGAAGGTGATCGGCACGAACGCCTGCCACGAGAAGAACGGCTTGCCCTGCGTGAGCAGCTTGTAGTCCACGCTGCTCATCCACCACTGCATGAGCATCGCCAGCCCCGCGCCGGTCATCGCAGCAGCAAAGACCGCCACCGGCAGCTTCGTCCGCGTGATGCCCATGGCGTCCTCCATCCCGTGGATGGGGAAGGGCGTGAACGTGTCCCATTCCTTATAGCCCGCGTCCCGTACCTTCTCGGCGGCGTGATAGAGGTCCGCGGGGGTGGCGAATTCCGCCATGATCCCGTAGATCTTCTCGCCGCCTTCCGTCACATAGACGCGACCGCCTCGAGAGTTTGCCATTTCAGTGCCCTCCCTTCGCGTGGGAGTCATGCCCGTGGCCTTCGTGGCCGTGCCCCCCACCCCCATGTCCATGGTGCGGGCTCGCCTGCGGCATCACCGCCTTCAGCTCCGCGATCGGGAAGGCCGGCAGGAACCGCATGAACAGCAGGTACAACGTCAGGAACACGCCGAACGAACCGGCGAAGATGCAGATGTCCACCAGCGTCGGGTGGAACATGTGGTACTCGCCCGGCAGGAACGACCGGTGCAGGCTCGTGACGATGATCACGAACCGCTCGAACCACATGCCGATCGTGACCAGGAGCGCGACGACCCAAACCACGGCCACGTTCGTCCGCATCTTCTTGATCCAGAAGACCTGCGGGCTCAGCACGTTGCACGACACCATCGTCAGGTACGCCCACCAGTACGGGCCGAACGCACGGTTCTGGAACGCGAACAGCTCGAACTTGTTGCCGCCGTACCACGCGATGAAGAACTCCATCGAGTACGCGAAGCCCACCATCATGCCCGTCACCAGGATGATCTTCGCCATGTTCTCGATGTGGCGCAGCGTCACCAGGTCCTTCATGTTGGGGTACAGCTCGCGGAACGGGATCAGCAGCATCAGCACCATCGCAAAGCCGCCGAAGATCGCGCCCGCAACGAAGTACGGCGGGAAGATCGTCGTGTGCCAGCCCGGCAGGATGCTCGTCGCGAAGTCAAACGACACGATGCTGTGCACGCTGAGCACCAGCGGCGTCGAGACGCCCGCCAGCACCAGGTACGCGGCCTCGTAGCGGTGCCAGTGCCGGCTGCTCATCCGCCAGCCCAGGCTCAGGAACCCGTACACCAGCGCCCGGATCTTGTCCGTCCGCACCGGCACAAAGGGCAGCAGGATCGGCCCGCCTTCGGGGTTCTGCCGCAGCCGCCGGTCCGCCCGGTCACGCAGCGTCGCAAAGTCCGGGATCATGCCCATGTACCAGAACAGCGCCGACACCGTTCCGTACGTGCTCACCGCGAACACGTCCCACAGCAGTGGGCTCCGGAAGTTCGGCCAGATGCCGTTCGCGTTCGGCAAGGGCGGCAGGAACCACGCCATCCACTGACGGCCGATGTGGATGCCCGGGAACGTCGCGGCACAGATCACCGCGAAAATCGTCATCGCTTCCGCGGAACGGTTCACCGCCGTGCGCCACTTCTGCTTTAGCAGGCACAGGATCGCGCTGATGAGCGTGCCGGCGTGGCCGATACCGATCCAGAACACGAAGTTCGTGATGTCCCACGCCCAGTCCACCTGGTTCGTCAGGCCCCACGTCCCGATGCCCGTGATCACCAGGTACAGGATCATGATCCCGCCCAGCTGCGCAAGGCTGAAGGCCATGATGAAGGCAGGCGTCCACCACCGCGGCGGAGGGTTCTCCGTGTAGCCGCAGATGATGTCCGTCACCTCGCCGAACGAACGGTTGTTCAGGACCAGGTCCTGCCGCACGCCGGGCTCGTCGATGAGCGTGCCGTCGCCGGTCTTGGGGTCCAGCACGGGCGGTGGGCTCGCGGGCCTCGCGAGTCCGGCCAGCCGCTGTGCGGTTGCCTGGTCAGGGTGCAACGACGTCATGCCTTACCTCCGCCCAAAACCCGCAGCGACAGGGCATAGCCCCCGTCCTCGCCGCGTTTGCGCTTGTCAAAGAACGAATGCTGCTCCGCCGGCGCGTGCCCGTGGTCGTCATGACCCCCGTGCCCATCACCGTGCCCGCCACCATGGTCGCCATGCCCGCCGCCCACGTGGTGGAACGGGTCCTCGATGGCGTCGAACCTCGCTCGGTCCATCTTCGCGAGCAGCGCCTTGTTGGGGTTCATCACACGCACCATGTGGCTCGTGCGCGGACGCGTGTTGAGATAGCCGAGCAACGCGTAGCTCCGTGCGTTCGCCCTCGCCGCGTGGACCTTGCTCTTCGTGTCCAGAATGTCGCCGAAGATGATCGCGTTGCTGGGGCACGCCTGCTGGCACGCCGTCTGCACAAACCCTTCCGGCACCACGAACTTCCCGTCCGCGTCCTTCAGGTCCGCCAGCTTCGCGTCGATCCGCGCCGCGTTGATCCGCTGCACGCAGTACGTGCACTTCTCCATCACGCCGCGGCTGCGCACCGTGACGTCCGGATTCTTCTGCATCTTGCTGATCTCGTCCAGCTTCTCACGCAGCCGGGGCGGGATCAGGTTCGGGTTGATCTTGTTGTGAACGGTGCTGCCGTTCACGCCCTCCTGGCCCGGCACCGCCCCACCGATGCTGTTGATCGTGTCCTTGAACGCGTACCCGCCGTTGAACTTCGTGACGCCGTAGTCAAACCAGTTGTACCGGCGCACCTTGTACGGGCAGTTGTTCGCACAATACCGCGTGCCGATGCACCGGTTGTACGTCATGTAGTTGAGCCCCTCGGGCCCGTGCACGGTCGCGTTCACCGGGCACACCACCTCGCACGGCGCGTTCTCGCAGTGCACGCACGCCACCGGCTGGTGGTGCACGTGGCTGGGGTTGTTGAAGTCCTCGCCCGTGAAGTAGCGGTCCACGCGGATCCACGCCATCTCACGCCCCTTGGCGGTCTCCTTCTTGCCCACCACCGCGATGTTGTTCTCCGCCTGGCACGCGACCGTGCAGGTGCCGCACCCCGTGCACACCGTCTGGTCGATCACCATCCCCCACTGCGGGCCCTTCGTGAACTCCGGCGCCCGGTTCTGCTGATACTTCGGCCCATTGGGGTTGCCCGGCGTGATCACCGCGGGGTCCGCGTCCCGCGCCGTCCCGTTGTACGGGTTCACGCGGCTGGAAATGCTCGGCGGCATGTGGCTCAGTTCGCCCAGCTTCTCGGCGAAGTTGATTTCGCCGGTCGTGCCGTAGAACTCGCTCACCACCTTCTGCACCTCGGCGCCGTGCTTGTCCCACGCCGGCCGGTCCACCGCGCGGACGATCGACGTCTTGCTGTCCATCGTCCAGTGGTTCTGCGTGCTGGCGATCATGTGCGTGTCGCCCGTCGCCGTCAGCGTGCACCCCTTCGCCGAGCGCCCGCCCGTGCTCTCACGCAGCGGATAGAAGTTGAACCCCACGCCGTCGCCCACCAGGCCCGTGGCCGTGCGGCCATAGCCCAGCATCAGCACCGCCGTGTTTTCCGGCAGGCCCGGGCACACCCAAACCGCCGCCTTCACCGTGCGCCCGTTGACCTTCACCTCGGCCACCCGCCCGTGCGGATACTTCGGGCTCGTGTACATCGCGTTGACGCCGTCGGTCCCGTGCGTCGTGTCGAGGCTCTTGAGGCCCACCGGCGCCAGGCCCAGGTCCATCGCCGTCTTGGGCGAGACCAGCACCGGGTTGTCCCACACCACGCGCGTCATCGCCGCCGGCAGCTCCTGCAGCCACCCCACGTTGGCGAAACGCCCGTCGGCCAGGTTCCCGACCGTGAACACCACCTCGAGCGCGTCCTTCGTCGGCGCCGCCGAGAGCGTTACGCCGCCCGCCGCCTGCGCCACCGCCGCGAAGTCCGCCCTGGGCGATTCCACGCTGAACGCCGTGCCCGGCACGACGCCGTTGTGCAGGCACCGCCGCACAAACGTGTCGAACGACACGCCGCCCTTCTTGACGGCGTCCGCCAGCAGCGTCTGCCAGCACTCGCGGACGAGCTCATACCCGTCCACCTTTGCGTTCATGTCCTTGCCCGCCAGCAGCGCGAGCAGCTCGATGTCCGACATCGACAGCTCGTACAGCGGCGCGATCATCGGCTGCACCGGCGCCACCGTCCCGTCGATCGCACGCGTGTCGCCCCACGACTCCAGGAAGTGCGACCCGTTCAGCGCCCACGTCGAGGCCGACGCCGTCTCGCTCGCGCCCACCGAGAGCGTGACCGTCGTCAGCCCGCCCGTCTTCATCGCCTCGGCAAACCGGCAGTCGCCCGGCGCGTCGTACGCAGGGTTCGTGTTCACGCACACCAGCGTCGTCACGCGCCCGGCCTCGATATCCTTCGCCAGCGCCGCGACCGCAGCGCCAGAGTCCCCCGCCCACTCGTCGTTCACGGGGATGTACCCGACGCTCTTGCCCACATTCTCCAGCGCCGTGTTCATCGCCGCCGCCAACGCATGCACGAACGCCGGCTGGCTCGCGCCCGCCGTCACCACGCTCTTGCCCCGGTGCGCCGCGTCCAGCAGGTCGTTCGCGCACTCGTCCAGGAACGCGTCGTTGATGTCCTCGCCCGCCGGCGCATCCGCAAGGGCGGACGCAAGGGCCGAAGCGCCGGGAGCGCCGAGCTTGCCCAGCACCTTCTTGCCCAGGGCGCACGCGAACGCCGTCACGCGCGACGGGCTCAGCCGCAGGCGGTGGTCGGCCTGCCCGCCGGTAATGCTGAACGTGCTCTCGATGACATACAACCGGCTCATCGCATCGCCGGGCTTCTCGACCGATCGTGACGCCGCGAAGCCGCGCTGCGCGGGCAGCTCGCCCGCCTCAAACTGAAGGAAGTCGTGGTCCAGCGACACGATCACGCTCGTCTGATCGCGCGAAATGCTCAGCACCTCACGCATCGGCTTGCCGAACGCAGCCTTCGTGCCCGCAAAGCCCGCCACGCTCTCGGACGGCGAGTATGCCACCCACTTCGCCTTCGGGTACTTCTTCAGCAGCCGGTCGCGCACCATCGCGCGCGTCGGGCTGCTGTTCTTCTCAACCAGGAACGCGAGCCCCTCGCCGCCATTCCCGTCATACTTCGAAAAGTGCCCAGCCGCGAACGCGCGGAACTCGTCCCACGAACGCAGCGCCCGCCCGCCCTGCTCCATGACGCTGGGCCACATGAGCCGGTCCGGGTCGTACAACGACATGATGCTGGCGATCGCCCACGAAGACACCTTGCCCTGGTTCACCGGGTGCAGCGGGTTGCCCTCGATCTTCGTCGGGCGACCCTCGTGCGTCTCCACCAGCAGCCCCTCGGCGCCGCCGTCCCACCGCGCCATGCTCGTCGTGTAAAAGATCGGCTTGCCGGGGATCATCTCCTCGGGCACGTTCTGGCCGTACGCGTAGATCTTGTGCTCCGGCCGACGGCAGCCGGGCAGCGCCGCCACCGCGCCCGCGAGGGCCACCGATGCGCCCATCAGCTTCAGGAACTCGCGCCGCGACTCCCCGTCCTTCTTCCCAGTCGAAGACAGGTCCAGCTTCTCTCGCGTCACCAGCTCCGCCATCCCGCTGGGGAACTCCCGCTCCAGGTGCTCACGGAACTCCGGCGTGTCCAGCAGCTCGTCGATGCTGCGCCACGACGCCTGCCCGTTCACGCGCTGCAGGGCGCGGGGCGTCGCGAGCAGCTCCGCCTTCCCCGGCATGCGCTTCTCACCTTCAACCGTGCTATGGCATTGATCGTGGCTCATGGCTTTGCTTACTCGTTGATTGCTGACCAACCCAACCGAAGGACTGAGGACCCAGGCCTCGACTTCACCCCGTCACCCATTCACCTCACTCAGTCGCCCCGTCACTCAGTCACTAGTAATGGCACGCGCCGCAGTTCTCCGGCGGCTGGTTCTGCACCACCGTGTCCAGCACCGCGCGAGACTCGGGGCTCATCGCCTCGCCCGCCGCACGCTTCGCCAGCGTCTCCTGCACCCACTGCAGGTCCGTCAGCTTCTCCTTCGGCACCACCGCCGAAGCCGGGTCCCGGTGGCAGTCCAGGCAGAAGCTCATCGACAGCGGCTGCGCGTGGAACACGATCGGCATCGTGTCGATGCGCCCGTGGCACGAATAGCACGACACGCCCGCGTTGAGGTGCACATGGTGAGGGAAGTTGTGCACGTAGTCCGGCAGCTTGTGCACGCGCGTCCACGGGATCGACGCGTCCGCGGCGAACGCCGTCCGGATGAACTCCGTGCGTTCCTTGTGCTGCACGTTCGCGTCGGCCAGCAGCTTCAGCTTGCCGTCGGTGTGACACCCCGCGCACGTCGCGACGTTCGGGATGTTCGCCTCGTAGCTCTTCTCAACCTTGGTGTGGCAATACCGGCAGTCCATGCCCAGCTTGCCCGCGTGGATCTGGTGGCTGAAGCCGCCGCCCGGCTGGTCCGGCATATACCCCACGCGCCAGAACTTCGGCGT
>DATAKA010000032.1:0-7433 GCA_036261855.1 Phycisphaerales bacterium
CCCTGAAGGGCAACGTGTTCGACATGGCCGTGGGCGTGATCATCGGCGCCGCTTTCGGCGGGCTGGTGGGCTCGCTGCTGAAGCACGTGATGAGCCCGATCATCGGCCTCGCCGGAAATGTGAACTTCACCGAGATGTACCTCCCGATCAAGAAGGGCGAGAAGTTCGTTGAGGGGATGAAGTACACCGATGCACAGTCCAATGGCTCAATGATCGGGTACGGCGCGTTCCTCACGGACGTGATCAACTTCCTGATCCTCGCTTTCGTGGTGTTCCTGATGGTCAAGGCCTTCAACACCGCGAAGAAGCGCTTCGAGGCCGAGAAGCCCGCTCCGGCGCCGGCCGGCCCGACTCCTGAGCAGAAGCTGCTCACGGAAATCCGCGACCTCCTTGCGAAGCGTTGAGCCACAGATCCCGCAATCAACTACAGCCCCGGGGCCCCTCGCCCCGGGGTTTTTTCATGGGTGCTTCTGGGCCCAGTCCTCGATGGTCATCGCGAACCGCACGTGGTCTTCCCACACGCCCGCGATCTGGAGGTACTTGGGCGAGAAGCCTTCCTCGCGGAACCCGGCGCGGCGGGCGGTGGCGAGCGAGCGCGTGTTGCTGGGCATGACGTTGCACTCGACACGGTGCAGGCCCAGACCGCCTTGTGTTTCGGGGGTGAACGCGTACCGCAGCGCAAGGGCGATCGCCTCCTGCATCAACCCCCTGCCTTCGAACGAACACCCAAGCCAGTACCCGAGGTACGCCTGCTGGAGCGGGCCGCGTGCGATGCCGCTCAGCCCGACACGACCGGCAATCGCCCCGCTTTCACGATGGATGACGAGTAGGCGTTTGCAGTCCAGCGTGTCACTGGTTGCAAGCAGCCGGTCAAAGTCTGACGGGCCGAAAGCATCGATTCCGGGTGGAGGCACCGGCTCCCAGCGTTCAAGAGCATCGCGGCTTCCCCTCCGGAGGGAGACGTACTCGCCGCGGTCGGTCGGCACGGCAAAGCGGAGCATGACCTTCCCGGATTCGAGTGGGTAGCCTGGAATTCCACCGGGGTTGCGCGGTGTGGATTTGTTGGGCACGTGTCTATGATTGGCGTTCGCCCGGACCACCTCCCGGGGCTCCCCGTGTTCGCACTCTGGTCGGCATGCACCGCCGTTTCAGTGCGCGCGGGTGGCCTCTGATGCACAGGATGCAGCATTCCATGACTACCGCAGCGTCGCGTTCGACATCCGATGCCCTGAACGCCATGAATCACCCTGAGAATCGGCCCCAGTCCCGCCCGAGCGATTCCGTGTCGGCTGCGACGCTCGTGAGCTGGCTGCGGAGCATGCTGCTGATCCGGGAGTTTGAAAACCGCTGCGGGCAGTCGTATCAGCAGGCCAAGATCGGCGGCTTC
Source organism: Phycisphaerales bacterium (assembly GCA_036261855.1). Classification (GTDB taxonomy): domain Bacteria; phylum Planctomycetota; class Phycisphaerae; order Phycisphaerales; family UBA1924; genus BJHL01. The sequence continues at coordinate 1,388 of DATAKA010000032.1, forward strand.
TGCCACCTCTACACCGGCCAAGAGGCCGCGGCGGTGGGCACCATCGCGTGCCTCCACGGCGACGACCCGATCGTGACGGCGTACCGCGACCACGGCCATGCGCTCGCGCGCGGGATGGACGCCGGTGCGTGCATGGCGGAGATGTACGGCAAGTCCACCGGCTGCGCCAAGGGCAAGGGCGGCAGCATGCACATGTTCGACCGCCCTCACTGGATGTTCGGCGGGCACGGGATCGTCGGGGCGCAAACACCCTTGGGGACCGGGCTCGCGTTCGCAGCGCGGTACGAGTGGGAAGTCATCCAGAAGGGCCTCAACGGCGGCCCCGCGAAGAAGAAGGTGGCGTACGCATACCTCGGCGACGGCGCGCTGAACCAGGGCGCCCTGCACGAGGCGATGAACCTCGCCGGTCTGTGGGACATCCCGGTCATCTACATCGTGGAGAATAACGGGTACAGCATGGGCACCGCGATCGCGCGCGGCACGACCATGGCTCACGACCTGCGGGCCAAGGCGCACGCGTACGGCATCCGTGGCGAGATCATCGATGGCTTTGACATCATTGAGCTGTACGACAACCTCAAGCCCGTCGTGGACTGGTGCCGGGAGCAGCAGAAGCCGGCGTTCATCGACCTCAAGACCTACCGCTACCTCGGGCACTCGATGAGCGACCCGCAGAAGTACCGCACGAAGGAAGAGGTCGAGCAGTTCAAGAGCAAGGACTCGATTGATCGGTACGCGCACCACCTGATGGCTGAGCGCAAGCACCATGGCAAGCCGGTGCTGAGCGAGGCGGCGTTCCTCGACATGCAGGCCGAGGTGCGTGAGGTCGTGAAGAAGGCGGTGGAGTTCGCGGAGAACAGCTCGGTGCCGGACGCCAGCGAGCTCTACACCGATGTGCTGCTGAACCCGATGCCGAACATGAGCCCGACGGCCGAGTACAAGCACGGGGCGAAGAACCCGCTGCTGTAGCCCTCCTGCTCAGCCTCCGTTCGCAGCCTTGAGGGCTTCCCTCACCCGCCGCTCGAAGCCCTCTTCGAGCTGGATCATGTTGGCGGGCTTGCTTCCGCCGGCGGGGACGGCCATGAGGTACCGGGTGCCATCGGGCGACACATCGAATCGCGAGTCGGGCAGGTCCTGAAGGTCCACCAGCGGTCGGCTGACCGTGAGATCTGGGCCGATGTCCACGACGCTGAGCGAGTCGCCCCACCGGTAGGCGAGTCGGCGGCCCCGTGCGGCCCAGGAGACCCGGAATCCGCCGTTCTCTGAAACACGCACGAGCTTGTCGAGCGCGGGGTAAGGCTGGATGAAGACCTCGGTACGGTCGTCCGTGCTCGCGCTGCCGGCCCATGCGAGGATGGTGCCGTCGGGGCTGATGCGCCCGTTGGTGCGGTCGCCCGGCGTGGGCAGCAGTTTCCGCATGGGCTTGGTGGGGTCGATCGGGATGAGGAACAGGTCGGTGACGTCGCCAGGCCCGACAAAGACCGCCGCGACGATGTCCTGACCGTCGGGCGTGACGTCGGTCGGATCGCACCACTGGCCACCGGGCAATTCACGGAGCAACTCGGGTGGTGCGGACCCATCGGCGCGGACCCGCCAGAGCTGGTTGACCTGATCGTTCTCCCGTTTGGTGTTGAAGACGACGTAGGCGTTGTCCGGCGTCCAGAGCGGGAGCCCGACGTATTCGTCGAGGCTCGCGACAGTGACGCCGCGGTTCGTCGTCGTGTCCACAACGCGGATGTCGCCCTGCTCGCCGTATTCACCGGTGATGACGGCGACGCGTGAACCGTCGCGGGAAAGCCGGACGGCCCAAACGGGCGTTTGGAAGTCTGCGATAGTCGTGGGCTGGCCCTTGTCGTCCACCCAGGCGACGGTGGTGGCGAGGTAGGTGGTGGTGCCAGGGATGTACGCGAGAGCACCCCGGGACGACACGTCGTACACGGTGTACGGGATGGTGTCGGTGGGCGGGGGGAGACCTTCGAGGACCCGCACGGGCGAGCCGATGACGTGGGTGAAGGTACCGTCGAGACGCGCGGCCCACAGAGCGGCGTCCCGAGAGAACACAAGGATGTCGTCGCCGAGAACGCGCGGGCAGGACGCGTCGGGCATGACTTCTGTGCGTTCGCCGCTCGGCACGGCGATGAAGTCGATGCTCAGGCTGCGGCCCTTGGGCTCCCGCACGTAGCGCGTCGCGAACACGCCCTTGCCGTGCGGTGCGGGCGTGGGCTGTGTGAGGTAGTGCGTGGGGTCTTCGCTCAGCGTCGTGACCGAACCGGTCGCGACGTTCCAGATCTTCAGGGCTCCTTTGTCGAGCGACACTACAATGCGTTCGCCGTCGATCCAGGTCATTCCACCCAGGTACGGCAACAGCGTCGGCCCGTCGGCGATGACCTTCATGGTGTGGGCATCGAAGACAGTGAGGCCACCGCTGCCGCCCGGGCCCTGTTCGATCCGTCGCCAGGCCGCGAGCCGGGTGCCGTCGGGCGAGGGATCGATGCAGACCCCTTCCACGTCGAACTTCTCGAAGCCGAACGAGTCAAGTCTGCGGCGGTGCAGCGAGCCCGCGCCGCGGCGGGGGCCTGCGGACAGATAGATCGTTTCTCCGTCGGGCGTGAATCGGAGAGGCTGGCTCATGCTCGGTGCGACCACAATCCCCTCGGGCAGGACCAGCGAAGAACTCCGTGCCGGCGGGGGTTCAGGGTGCCGCGGGTTGAGCAGCAGCCCCACGCCAACGAAGCAGACCAGCGCCGCGGCTGAGCCTGCGTAGAGCGGCCAACGGGGGCGCCCGTGCGGCACGGGGGCGGCGAGGCTCTCTTCAAGCTCGACCCGGGCGTCGCCCGCATCACGGAGGCGCGTCTCGGGGTTCACGCGGAGGCAACGCTCGAGGACGCGGCGGACACCCGGCGGCGTCACGTCCGGAAGGGCCGGCCAGTCAACTCTCGCCGCGATGACTGCGTCGAGTACCTCGGGGGCGGTCTCGCCGGGGAACGCGCGGCTGCCCGCGAGCATCTCGAAGAGCACACAGCCGAACGCCCAGAGGTCCGCGCGTTTGTCGACGGTTTTGCCGCGGGCTTGCTCGGGGCACATGTAGGCGGCGGTGCCGACGACAAGGCCGTCCTGCGTGACCAGCGGTGGGCCTTGATTCCTGGAGCGTGAGGACAGCCCTTCACTCTTTGAGGCGGGGGTGGTGGGCGGGTGCGGCTCGATGTCGCGTTGATCGGTGAGGCGTGCAAGCCCAAAGTCAAGCACTTTGACCGTGCCCTGATCCTCCATGATGATGTTCGAGGGTTTGAGGTCGCGGTGAATCACACCTGCGTTGTGGGCGGCTTCGAGCGCGCGGGCAATCTGGCATGCGATGCCTACTGCTTCCTCGAGCCCAATCGCGCCGCGCGCGATTCGGGCGGCGAGCGTCTCGCCGCGGACGAGTTCGAGGACCAGGACAGGCCCGTTGGCGTCGGGGGCGTCTTCAAGGCCGTAGATTGCGCCGATGTTGGGGTGGCTTAACGCACCGAGGGCACGCGCTTCACGCTCCAGCCGTTGGCGGCGGATGGGATCTGCGGCCATTGCGTGGGGCAGGACTTTTAAAGCAACGCTTCGTCCTAGGCGGCTGTCCTCCGCCCGGTAGACGACGCCCATGCCGCCCTCGCCAATCACCTCAAACACCCGGTACGGGCCTACCACCTTGCCCGTGAGTGGGTCCGAGGGACGGACCGGAGCGTCGGCAGGCGCGAGAAAGGCGCCGGCACCCGCGAGGGCGCGCATGAGTGATGACACCTCGTGGACCAGCGCGGAGTCGCCGCCGGCGGATTCTCTGACGAACGCGGCACGCTTGTCCGGCGGGAGTTCCAGAGCGCGGTCGAGAACATCGGCGACGCGCGAGGGAGTTGGCGTGGGCGAGATACTCATTCGGCTGCCCCATTGCCGGCGATGTCACCCCGGAGTTCGCGGGCGAGCCACGCCCGTGCATAGGTCCAGTGACGCCGGACGGTGCGCTCGCTGATATGGAGGCACGTGGCGACCTCGGCCTCGGTCATTCCGGCAAAGAACCGCATAGTGACGATGCGGGCGGACGTGGAGTCGAGTTCGGCAAGCCGGGAAAGAGCGGCGTCGAGCTCGACGAGTTCCGCGTCATCACGGAGCGGTCCGATGTTCGAGAGTTCTACTCGCACGCGAGGGGTGCCTTCACCAGAGGCACCGCCTCCCCGCTTGTCGCGGACTTTGCCTCGGGCATGGTCGACGAGGATGCGGCGCATGGCCTCTCCAGCGGCGGCCAGCAAGTGGCCCCGGCCCTCCCACGACCCGTCCCGACGCGGCATCAACTTGAGGTAGGCCTCGTGGACCAAGGCGGTGGCCTGGAGCGTGATCTCCGGCGACTCATACCGCAGGCGGTGCTGGGCCATGGCCCGCAATTCGCCGTACACCGCTCTGAAGAGCACGTCCATGGATGCGGTATCACCCGCCGTGATTCGGCCGAGGACGCCGGCAAGCTCTGCCTCGTTCAGGGGATGTTCGGTGGGCGAACTCATGGATTGCTGGCAACTTTGGTGGCCGGGAATCGTTGGCGCTGTCGCTGAATGAGGCACGGCTCCCTCATTTCGGGTCGGGCGGGCCGCGCCATGTCTGTGAGGGCAGAAAGGGACGAACTATGTGGAATCGAACGTATGGATGGCGGATCGGGGTGTGTGCGTCGCTGGCGCTGATAGCGGCTGCCGGTGCACAGGACGTTGCGGCGGGGGTACCGGGAGTGGCGGGTGTCGCTGGGCCTGGGGAGAATGCCCCCAAGGGTCCGGTTGTGCCCCTATCGGCGCGGCTTGGGGTAACGCTGCCTGCCGCGATGCCGACGGAAGAGCTACCGGTGCTGGACCTCGTACCGCTGATGGATCAGCTTGATGGCCCCGTCGGCGAGCCGGTGCGGGAGGGCATCGAGCGTGCGATGCCGTTCTTTGACCTGGGCATGGGCGCGTGGCTGGAAGTGCCGGAGGCTTCTGGCGGTGGCTGGATGTGGGTGCTGGACATTCACCTGCCGGGCGCCTTTGGTGTCAAGCCCCACTTCACCAACTTCGCGTTGCCCGAAGGGGCCGAGGTGCTCGTGTATGACCCGCAGATTCCGGACAACCTGCCTTCGCCGTACCGCGGGAACGGGCCCAAGGGGCTCGGTGACTTCTGGGGGTGGACCTGCTGGAGCGACCGTTCACGTGTCGAGGTCTACTACCCGCCCAGCGTTGGCGCCCAGAGGTTTGACCTTTCGTTCGCCATCGACAAGGTCGCCCATATCTACCGCAGCCCCGTGACTGGGAACATCGGGTACTTCAACACGCGTGAGTTCCCGTGCCATCTCGACCGGACGTGCTATTCCAACTGGTGGCAGGTGGGAGACAGCGTCGGACGGATGCAGTTCCCCACGACGCCCGGCTTCATCGGGAACTGCAGTGGCGCGATGCTGAACCAGACCGGTGATCTTGCGCCGTTCTTCCTCACTGCCCGTCATTGCATGCAGGACATTTCCTCGCGGCTGGACAATCTGGAGGTCTACTGGTTCTACCAGTCATCCACCTGCAATGGAGCGCCGCCGAGCATCGGGAGCGTGCCCAGGAGCGTCGGCTCATCGTACGTGCTCACGACCCCCGTCAATGACATGAGCCTGGTCATGATCGATGGAACGGTGCCCCGGAACCTGTGGTGGAGCGGCACGGCGTTCATCGATCACGTGCCCGAGGACTGGAACATCGTGGGGATCCACCACCCCGCGGGCACACACAAGCGGATCAGCTTCGGCAACATCTGGGATGAGTTTGACTCGTGCGGTGCGACAAACATGTCGCAGGGCGCTGAAATCGACTGGGATGCGGGGATCATTGAGCCGGGCTCTTCAGGGTCGCCCATGTTCCTGCTGGATGGGCGCGTCGTGGGCGTGCTTTCCTGCAATGAACTCCCCCACGGCTGCGGCCAGGACTCGTCGTACTACGGGCGATGGGGCTCGTACGTCTCAGACTATCCCAACGTCATGAACGCGTCGGCTTGGGACGACAGCAGCGAGAACAACGATTCC